>NZ_JBEZVK010000086.1:0-5540 GCF_040636955.1 Streptomyces sp. NPDC032472 | reverse complement strand
GCTCGGCGCCGCAAGGCACAGCAGACGCTGGCCGACTCGGACGTCGACGCGGACGTCGACGCGGACGTCGACGCGGACGTCGACGCGGACGTCGACTTGGACGTCGACGCGGACGTCGACTTGGACGTCGACGGGGACGTCGACTTGGACGTCGACGGGGACGTCGACTTGGACGTCGACGGGGACGTCGACTTGGACGTCGACGGGGACGTCGACGGGGACGTGACTACGTCGTCGGCCGTCCTGGACTCTCGGCATCACGATGTGGTGCGGGCTGCGCGGGAGGGGCGGTGCAGCGAGGCTGCCGAGATGGCGGTGATTGGTGAGCGTGAGGACATCCGAGCGCACGGGATCAATTCACCTCAGGCCCTGGCGTGGCTGTCTACCCGGGCGGTGGTGGCTGAGGTGTCTGGGAGTCCTGAGACAGCCGCGCAGCTGCGCGCTACCGTCATCCGCATGGGTGGAGATGTCGAGTGGTGGCACACGGACGCCGACGTGAGCGGGTCACAGCAAGAGCGTCGGGAGCCGCTCCCCGTACCCGCGCCGGCCCCGGAGAGTGCAGAGCCCGCGAAGAAGCGCGGGCGCATCTGGCCTTACGCGGCCGCGATTGCGGCCTTGGCGGTGGTCGCTGTCGGCGTGTGGGAGAAGCCGCAGCACGTCCCGTCGCGTGAGGAGCGGCAGCAAAAGGCCGCCGCCTACAGGGGCAGGTCCGGCACGTCACTCGACATCGACGGGGTCCACGCCAATGCGGTGGCCCGGTGGACGAGGGACAGAAGCCGGGTGATCGTGGAGCTGTCCGCCAATTTCGAGCCGGATGCTCAGTACCTGCGCATCAGTGCCGCTGGTGGGAAGAGTGCAGTCAGCACGCGGCAGGACGGGTATGTGAAGGCGCCCGAGTTGGAGTTGCCGGTTAGTGACTCGCTCGCGGATGTGGCGGTCGATATAGAGATCGGCGGAAAGACCTGGAAGGAAGGGGAGCGGGGCACCGTGCGCTCAATCCGGTTCTCCCCCATCGGCGGCGTTGCGTACGACGCGAAGACCGGGCAGCAGCTGCCCGCCGCGTAGTCCCTGCCATTGCCGGCCCGTCCCCCCGCGGGGGTACGGGCCGGTTCAGTCGGTGTCCGGGGACCAGACTGCCAGTCCGCCGCCGCGCCATTCGATCAGCAGCGTGTCGTCCAGGTGGACGTCGTCGGGGTCGAGTCCGGCCCGGCGCAGGAATTCGAGGATGTCGTTCGGGCCGAGGGCGCGGCCGAGGATCTCGCCGTCGATGCGGACGCGGCGCCCGCCCTCGGCATCCGGCGGGTAGACGATCACGCGCACGGCAGGGCTCATCCCCCCACCCTGGCGGTACCCGGTCACTCCAGCACCCCGAGTGCGGTGTCGGGGCGGCAGTGGATGCAGGCGGGCACGCCCTCGGCCAGGAGCCGACGGATCTGGTCCGCGGCCGCGGGTATGCAGCGCTTGCCGGTGGCCCAGCACTCCCCGGTATGGAGGCGGACCGGGAGCCGGCCAACGCCGATTCCGCGCTCTACCAGCCACGCCGGGGGCTCGGGCGCCGGCTGCTGCCGGGCGGTGGCAGCCTCGCGTTCCTCGGCGGCCGCCAGGGCCTGTTCTGTGCGCGCGAGTTCGCCGCGCAGGTAGGTGACGAGAGTCTGCAGCCGAGGGAGGTCGGAGGGCAGGACGGACACGTTCAGCCCCCGTACTGCGCCTGACGCGCGATCTTGCATGCCGCGCACAGCGGCGAGGCGCCGACCCCGTATCGGCAGGTCGGGGCGTGGCAGCGCGCACAGGGCCCGGTCTGGCTCGGCGCCCAGGTGACGGGCTGCGGTCTGGCGGGGGATTCGGGGGTGGACATGGCGGACTCCTGGGCGATCGGAACGTATCACTCCCATTAGATCGCATGTTCGAATTTGTGGGCGAGCGCGGCGCGCCTCCTCCGGCGCCCGTCCGGTGTGAGGCAGGTCACATCGGCGGGGGTTGCGGGGCTAAGGGGGCGATGGTGTAGCGCGTGCGCGAGTTTCACCCATCCATGCTCTGACCTGCGATTTTGTGGGACTTGCGGGGCTAGCCCCTCGCTGCTCCACAGTGCGGATCACCTCTCCAACCGGAGGGGTGATCCGCGGATTCGCGCAAGGAGTCATCTGGCATGAGCACGTCAGAAATGGGTGGGGAGTCGACGGGTGAGGAGTCCGGGCGGGAGCCGGCCGGGCCCGCCGGAGAGCCGGCCCCGCGCCGCCGCCGGCCCGGCGGGCGCCGGCTGGTGGGCCGGGTGGTCGAGACGTTCGTCGTTGAGGGGGTGCAGGCCGCGGTGTCCGCGTGGGCGCCGGAGTGGTTGGATGCGGCTCAGGCACTGACCACGGCCGCAGAGATCGCCTTACAGCTTCGCCGGGGCCGGGGCGGGCGCCCGCGCACCTAGCCGTGCCACCGGGCCGCCCACGCGGCCCGGTGCTCCGCAACACTGATGGCCGCACCCGAGTCCCGAGTGCGGCCATCAGCCCGTGCCAGATGCTCAGATCACCCCAAGCTCGGCCAGCACCGCGACACGCTCCGCCGCGAGACTCGCGCGGCGACTACGGCAGTTGGCCAGCCACACCCCCAGCTTCACCGCGTGCTCCTGGCCGTCGTGCACGACGCGCTCGACATGCCCGCGCGAGACACCGACGAGAGTGCCCTCCCGGGCGAGGTAGGCACGCGCCGCGGCCACGCTCCGGTCCCAGGCCGCCGCCCGGCCGCCGGCCCTCGGCACGGCGGCCGGCTCGGGCGCCTCCACCCCGAGAGCGATCAACCGCCCGCGCTGCGCCTCGGTCAGCTCGGCCCACGTCTCGCGCTGCCTGGCCAGCCACCGCCCGACGTCCGCGCCGTGCACCGTCACCCCGGGGGTGATCTCGTCCACCGCGGCGCCGCCATCAGTCACGAGCGCCCGTACGCCCGCGTAGTGGCGCTGCCAGTCGATCGGCCAGTCCGGGGCCCAGTCCGGATCGATCTCGGCGAGCTGCGCGGCCCGCTCCGGCATCAGGGCGCCCGGGCGGCGGCAGTTGGACAGCCATTGCCCGATCGGCCGCCCTATGGCCCCTGACGGGCCGTCCAGCGCCCGCGCGGCCTCTCCACCGGGCTCGGCGATCACGGCACTACGCGGGGCGGCCAGCGTCCCGTACCGGCCGTAGTACAGCCGCGCCGCCTCCACGTTGTCCTGCCAGTCCGCCTCGGCGGGGTCCCACACCATCCCCAGACGCTCCAGCCGCGCCGCCCGCCGGCCGTCCAGCTGACCGGACGCGTAGGCGGCTCGCTGCCGGCGGATCCACCGCCCCAGCGGATACCCCCACGACGTCTCAGCACCCAGCGGCACCCGCAGATGACCCATGCGCGCCGCCCACCGCCGCGCTGCCCAGTAGCCCCTTGTCCAGTCCTGCCGCTCAGTGTCGATCACGCGCAGCGACACCATCTCTGCGACAGCGGCTGGATCGCGCGGCGAGGAAAAGCGGAGCAGCATCCGGGATTCCTCCTCCCCATCCTCAGGGTCCGGACCGATAGACTCGCCCTCCTCACGGGGCGAATTCTCCTGCGGAATGGCGAGTATTTCCACGGCACGCTCATCGTGTGCACGCAAGCCAGAAAGCACTTTCACCAGAGGCTTATATGAGGCCGAGGTGACCATGTCGGCCGGAGTCTCATCAGGCCCCAGGAAAATCGGCACGATCAGCGAAGCGAGCTTTCCGGCATTCGGCTTTTGGCGCAGCGCCCGCCCGATCGCCTGCACAATATCGACCGACGACCCCTTGGGATCCAAAAGCGCCACCGCATCCACCGCCGGGCAGTCCACCCCTTCACCCATCACCCGGCAATTGGACAAAACCGCGCGATGCGCTGTGCCGCCGAATTGCGCCAGCACCGCCGCACGATGGTCTGCTTCATGCTCGCCCCGCAGCCACCCGGACCACACTGATTTCGGGTACATATCAGGGTTGGACGCGTGCAGCTCCTTCGCCTTCTTTTCCAGGCCCTTACAGAAAGCCTCCGCCTCCATCGTCCGGTGATGAAAGGTGATGATTTTTTGCAGCCCGTACTCGGCCGCGGTCCGCAGCAGCGCCGCTTGCAGCGCCCCCAGCCGCAGGCCGCGTACCTCCTCCTCCCGCGCCTGGGGCCCCGAGAGCCGTTCGGGCGTCACCACCGGGTCTCGCACTTCCACCACGAGGATCTGATACCGGGCGAGCAGGCCCAGGCTGATGGCGTCTGCTAGGCCCAGCTCGTACACGATCGGCCCGAAAATATCGGGGTCGTCCATGGAGCACGCGAGCTCGGCCGGCAGCGGGTCACGCGCCCCCTCCCGCACCTCCCAGGACGGCGGACGCTCGCGCCAAATCCGCGGCGTAGCCGTGAAATACAGTCGCCTCGCCGACGGAATCGCAGACTGCCGGTGAATTGCCGCCCACGCTTTTCCGAGACTCCCCGACGTCCGGTGCGCCTCATCCACCACCACGAGGTCAAGTGGCTGCATCGTCCCGTATTCCCCGCTGAATGCCTTTGTGAGGACGGGCAGAGAGGCATAGGTCGCGTACATCGTTACGGGGCCCTTTCCGTAACGCTCGGCGATAAGCACCGGGTTGGTAGTGGTGCGGACCCCCGCGGCATACAGCCCGGCGTCATCGTCCAGAGAGCACACCGCAAGTGACTTACCGTCATGTCCTTCCGTGCGCCATTCCCTTACTGTCTGCGTGAGAAGGTCGAGGGTGGGCAGCATCACCAGAATCCGGCCGCCTTTAGCGATGCGCAGCGCGGAGTGCGCGGCAATTAGTGTCTTTCCCGTGCCGCACGCCGCCACTACGGAGGCGCGCAGCCCGTTGGCGGGGATTCCCTTCGGGGGCGTGTCGAGGGCGCTCACAGCGGCCTCGACTGCTTCCACCTGATGCGGCCGGAGTTCACGCGGTGCGTTCATCGGTTCCCCATTCCTGACACCCGCTTGTTCCGGTCGCTCTACACAGTGCCTGCTTGTGATGCACGGGGGAGCGGCCGGGTGGTCATCGTCAGACGGTAGCAGGGTTGAGGCGGGCGCGTAGGCGGTTTGGTATTGGGATCGTCAGTTCTACTGTGAGTGTGTCGGGTTGGGGTTGGTGGATTTCGTGGTGGGGGTGTGCGGGGTGTCTTTCCGGGGGTATGCTGTGGGTGCTCGGCGAGGCCTGGTTCCCGCGGTGGGTCTGCTGGGTGGTCCCGGTCTGGGTGGGTGGGTCGACAGCCTGTCTGCCTGGTGGTTCTGGCGTTTCGTCAGGTCTACACAGTCAGCCGGAGTGATGCACGGCCCCCTCCGGCTGTTGCCGGCCACCGCGCGGAGCGCGGTCGGGGATTGGAGCGGAGCGGAAATCCCTGCTCCTTTTCGGAGCGCAGCGGAGAAAAGGAGAGAATTGCGCGGAGCGCAATTCCGATTCCCGCGCGCAGCGCGGGAATTGACGCTAATTCACGCGAAGCGTGAATTCTTAGCGGCGCGAAGCGCCGCGTTTCTCTGCTAGGCGCGCAGCGCCTAGGGACCCGCTCCGCGGGAGTTATGA
>NZ_JBEZVK010000085.1:0-24542 GCF_040636955.1 Streptomyces sp. NPDC032472 | reverse complement strand
AAACCACCACGCTTCGAGCATGACGCGGCAGCCCGCCCCGGGGGGGGGGGGGGGGGCCCCCCCCCCCGCCCCCCCCCCCCCCCCTGCCCGGCGGAGCCGGGTTTCCCAGGGGCGCCGCCGCCAGCCCCCGCGCCTCAAACGCCGGCGAGGCTGGGATGGGCGACCCTCGGCTTCGACCCCTCGGGGCTGTGGCCAGGCACTGGTCCCCGGCGGAGCCGGGTTCCTCCCCCAGCTACCGCTGGGAGGTGCCCCAAGGGGCTCCGCCCCAGACCCCGCGCCTCAAACGTCGGCGAGGCTGAAGTTGCGCACCCCCCGCTACGAAACCGGAGGCGGGCTCGTTTTGCCCCCCGCGGCAAACGGTGGGTGCGCCTCGGCAGCCGCGGAGGCTTGGCGCCCGCATGGTGGCGGGGCCGGGGCGAGCCGGAGGCGGCTGGGGGCGGCCTCCGGCTTGGCGGGGTCAGGGGCCCGGGACTCGGGATTCCGGGAGCGGGTCCGGGGCCGGGTGGTGGTCCGTGGGGACCCGCCGGCGGCGGCGGTGCTTCAGCAGCGCCCACGGCCCACGGGCGGCGGAGACCTCCGTACCGGCCTGCCCGGCGGCGGCCGACGCGGCCTTGGCCACGGGCAGCATGTCCTCGTCTCGGGACACCTCCAGCCGGTCCGATTCCGGCCACAGGGCGAGGGCGGCGCACACCGTGGGCAGGATGGCCATGGCCGCCGTCGCGTACCCCTCCGCCGAGGGGTGGTACGAGTCCGGCCCGAACATCTCCCGCGGGTTCGCCGCGAACTCCGGCCCCAGCAGGTCGCCCATCGAGATGGTCCGCGCGCCCAGCGCGACCACCCCTATCGTCTGGGCGGCGGCCAGCTGCCGCGACACCCGCCGCGCCAGCCACCGCAACGGCTGGTACACCGGCTCGATGGTGCCCAGGTCCGGGCAGGTCCCGACCACCACCTCGCACCCCGCCAGCCGGAGCCGCCGCACCGCCGAGGTCAGGTGCCGCACCGACTGCGTGGGCGGCATCCGCCGCGTCACGTCGTTGGCCCCGATCATGATCACGCAGACGTCCGGGGGCGGCCCGGTACCGTCCAGCAGCAGCCCGGTCTGCCGGTCGAGGTCGTCCGACATGGCCCCGGACAGCGCCACGTTCCGCAGCTCCACCGGCCGCTCCGCCACCGCCGCCAGCCCGGAGGCCAGCAGCGCGGCCGGAGTCTGTCTCGCCCGGCGCACGCCGAGCCCCGCGGCCGTGGAGTCGCCCATCATGGCGAGCCGCAGCGGCCCCGGCCCCGGATTCGGCGCCGGCCCGCCGAACTCACTCCCGTACAGCCCGTCCGCACGCGGCGGGTCCCCCAGCCCGGTGCCGACCGTCCGCTTCGCGAACTGGACCTCGGCCAGCACCAGACCGACGGCGGCGACCCCGACCAGTCCGAGCCCGCCTCCGCCGTACGCCGCCCCCGCCGCGATCCGGCGGGCCGTCCTTGCCCTGGACACCGTGCAAGCCACCTCCTGGTCTTGTTGACCTTCCTGCCCCGTACTGCCCGTCGGCCAATCCCTTTCCCGCTTACTCTGGCGGTGCCTCCCGGAGAACCCGTGGAGTCCTGTCCCTGGAGAACATGGTGCAATTCCACGACTCGATGATCAGCCTCGTCGGCAACACCCCGCTGGTGAAGCTCAACCGTGTGACCGAAGGCCTGCAGGCCACCGTCCTTGCCAAGGTCGAGTACTTCAACCCCGGCGGCTCCGTGAAGGACCGGATCGCCGTCCGGATGATCGAGGCCGCCGAGCAGAGCGGTGCCCTCAAGCCCGGTGGCACCATCGTGGAGCCGACCAGCGGCAACACGGGCGTAGGACTCGCCATCGTGGCCCAGCAGAAGGGCTACAAGTGCATCTTCGTGTGCCCCGACAAGGTGTCGCTCGACAAGATCAACGTGCTCCGTGCCTACGGCGCCGAGGTCGTGGTCTGCCCGACCGCCGTCGACCCGGAGCACCCCGACTCGTACTACAACGTGTCCGACCGCCTCGTCCGCGAGACGCCGGGCGCGTGGAAGCCCGACCAGTACAGCAACCCCAACAACCCCCGTTCGCACTACGAGACGACCGGTCCCGAGCTGTGGGAACAGACTGAGGGGAAGATCACCCACTTCGTCGCCGGCGTCGGCACCGGCGGCACCATCTCGGGCACCGGCAACTACCTGAAGGAGGTGTCCGGCGGCAAGGTCAAGGTCATCGGCGCCGACCCCGAGGGCTCGGTCTACTCCGGCGGCTCCGGCCGCCCGTACCTCGTCGAGGGCGTCGGCGAGGACTTCTGGCCGACCGCGTACGACCAGAACGTGGCCGACGAGATCATCGCGGTGTCCGACAAGGACTCCTTCCAGATGACCCGCCGGCTGGCCAAGGAGGAGGGCCTCCTCGTCGGCGGCTCCTGCGGCATGGCGGTCGTCGCCGCGCTGCGCGCCGCCGAGGGCCTCGGCCCGGACGACGTGGTCGTCGTGCTCCTCCCGGACAGCGGCCGCGGCTACATGAGCAAGATCTTCTCCGACGAGTGGATGGCCGGCCACGGCTTCCTGGAGGAGGCGGGCCCCGCTGCGCGCATCGGCGACGTCCTCGCCGACAAGGAGGGCGACATGCCGTCCCTGGTGCACATGCACCCCGAGGAGACCGTCGGCGAGGCCATCGAGGTGCTGCGCGAGTACGGCGTCTCGCAGATGCCGGTCGTCAAGCCCGGCGCCGGCCACCCGGACGTGATGGCCGCCGAGGTCGTCGGCTCCGTGGTGGAGAAGGAGCTGCTGGCGGCGCTGTTCGCGCAGCGGGCCGCGCTGAGCGACCCGCTGGAGAAGCACATGAGCGCGCCGCTGCCGCAGGTCGGCTCCGGCGAGCCGGTCTCCGACCTGATGGCCGCGCTCGGCGAGGCCGACGCGGCGATCGTCCTGGTCGAGGGCAAGCCGACCGGTGTGGTGAGCCGTCAGGACCTGCTGGCGTTCCTCGCGAAGAACGCCAAGTAGCCCGCCCCGAAGGGCCGGGAGCCGCGCACGGGCGCCGGCCGGCTCCCGGCCCTTCGCGCAATCGGTACGGGGCCGTCATGTCGCGGCAGCACCGGCTTAACACGCCTGGGGCACAGTGGTGGTTGTCGGCAGGGGCGAGGGCCCCGGCCGGCACCACCGAACGGCGTTGGCGTACCTCCGGAGCGGCTCCCGGACCGCGTGAACGCCCGTGGACGCGGACGGCCCTGACCCGGCCCGTGTCCCTCGCGGGGACCGCCGTCGTCCCGCCCCTCGCGCACCCGAGGGTGCGGCGGTCCCCGCGTCCCACCCCTTCCCGCTACCGCTACCGGTCCCGGTCCCGGGCCCCGTACCGGTCCCGGAAGGGTAGGCCCTTGCGCGCTTGGACGAAGTTCACGCCGAGGATCCCGGCCCAGGCCACCACCAGGCCCTCCAGGCCCGCCTGTGCGGCCCCGATCGCCGAGAGCGGGATCGCGAGCACCAGCGTGACCACCGCGAACCCGAACCGCTCGCCGAAGCCCGCATCGAACGCCGGGGCGCCGCCGCGGCCCCCGCGACCGGCGGCCAGGCGCTCCTCGGCCAGCCGGCGCCGCACCTGGGTGTCCACCTTGTCGACGAACGAGTCCACGAGCGCCGCCTCGTACTCCGGCCCGAGCTCCCGCCGGGCTTCGAGGGTCGCGTCGAGTTCCTTCTTCAGCTCACGGGCCTCCATGCGGCCACGGTAGGAAGCGGCGGGCGGCGAGGCACTGGGGCTAGCCCCCGTGTCTCCCCGTGCCTCCCGCGTCCCGAAGATCGGGCCGCCGCTTGCCGTCCTGCATAACCGCATGCAGAGTGCTCGGTGTCTGAATACGTACGGGGACGGAGGGGTCGGGATGAGCGACAGCCCGGCAGCGCGGCTGCAGAAGCTGTTCGAGGGGCACCGGCTGACGCCCACCCAGCGGCGGATCGCCCACTGCATGGTGCGGGGGGCGACGGAGGTGCCCTTCCTGTCGAGCGTGGAGCTCGCCGAGCTGGCGGGGGTGAGCCAGCCGTCGGTGACGCGGTTCGCGGTGGCGCTGGGCTTCGACGGGTACCCGGCGCTGCGCCGGCACCTGCGCGAGGTGGCGCCGGCCGAGCGGGCCGAGGCCCCGCGGGAGGCCGCGGCGTACAACGAGTACCAGCAGGCCGTCCAGGGCGAGATCGAGAACCTGCGGCAGCTGGCCGAGATGCTCGCCGACCCCGCGCCGGTGGAGGAGGCGGGCCGGCTGCTCGCCGGGTCGCGCCCGCTGCCCGTGCTCGGCCTGCGGGCGGCGTCCTCGCAGGCGCGCGGGTTCGCGTACTTCGCCGCCAAGGTGCACCCGGACGTACGGCTGCTCGACGAGGGCGGCTCGATGCTCGCCGACCGGATCGACGCGGCCGCCGGGGCCGGTGCCTCGGCGCTGCTGTGCTTCGCGCTGCCGCGGCATCCGCGGGAGGTGGCGGAGGCGCTGGAGCACGCCAAGGGGGCGGGGCTGAGGGTGGTGACGGTCGCGGAGTCGCCGTTCGCGCCGGTCGCGCGGTACTCGGACCTGCTGATCCCGGCGCCGGTCGGGACCGGGCTGGCCTTCGACACGGCGTGCGCGCCGATGCTGCTGGGGCGGGTGCTGCTGGAGGCGATGGCCGATGCGCTGCCGGACGCGCAGGCCCGCCTGGAGGCCTTCGACGCCAGGGCCGCGGCCCGCGGGCTGTTCGTGGAGTGACACCGGCCCGCCTGGGCCGACCCGGCTCCGCCGGGCACCGGGCTCTGCCCGGACCGGCGCCTCAATCGCCGGCGGGGCTGGATTTGCCGGGCCCTGGCTTCGAGGGCCGGCGGCCGTTCGGGCCTGTTCCTCAACGCCGAGGGCCGGCAAAGACCAGCCCCGCCGGCGGTTGAGGCGCGGGGATTGGGGCGGCGCCCCAGGAGCCCAGCCGGCTCTGTCGGCGCCTGGGGCGGGGGCCGGGCATTGCGCCCGCGCCAGCTGGGGCCGGACGGGTCACAGCAAGGGGTCCGGGGTGGTGGCGCCGGCCTCTGTGGCGATTTCGGACAGGGTCTGGGGGCGGCGGGTCAGGGTGAAGTGGACCTTGCCCGAGGCCGTCGTGGTGAAGCCGTGGATCGGGGGGCGGGGGAGGCTGTTGTAGCCGTAGTGGGCGGTGAAGAAGTACGCCCCGGTGTCCGGGACGGCGATCAGGTCGCCCGGGGCCAGCTCCGGCAGCTCCCGGGCGGTGGCCAGCAGGTCCCCGGCGAAGCACGCAGGCCCGGCGATGTCCTGGGCGACGGGCGGGCCCGTCTTCGGGGCGCCCTTCGCGTCGTACGGCAGGATCCGCAGCGGCCACGCCGCCGGGGCGTAGACCGTTCGGGTGGCCAGCTGCACGCCCGCGTGGGTGAGGGCGATCGGGCGGCCGCCGGTCGTCTTGGTGTACTCCACCCGGGACACCACCAGGCCGTGCTTCGCCAGCAGCGAGCGGCCGAACTCCGTCACCAGGCCGTACGAGCCGTCGAACAGTCCCGGGACCGCCGCGCGGAGGGCGGCGACGTACTCCGCGTACGTCGGCGTGTGCTCGTCCGAGGCGAAGTTCACCGGCAGGCCGCCGCCGATGTCGAGCGTGTCGACCTGCCGCCGGCCAGCCGCCGCGTTGATCTCCTCGGCCAGGGCGTGCACCTCCCGCACGCCCTCGGCGATCAGCGCCAGCGGCACGCCCTGCGAGCCCGAGTGGGTGTGCAGCCGCGTCAGCCACGGCCGGTCCAGGTAGGCCCGTACCAGCCACTCCCGCGCCCCCTGATCCCGCAGCGCGATCCCGAACTTCGAGGTCGCCGTGGCCGTGGACAGGGCGTCGATGGCGCCCGCGCCCGTCTGGGGGTTGATCCTTACGCCGATCGGGGAGGCGGGAGGGCCGGGCGGCCCCGCCGCCACCAGGGCGTCCAGCCGCTCCAGCTCCTGGCGGTTGTCCGCGTTGACGGCGATCCCGAGGGCGAGGGCCTCGCGCAGTTCGGCCACCGTCTTGGCGGGGGAGTCCAGGACCGTCCGCGCAGCCGGCACCCCCGCGGCCCGCGCCAGCGCCAGCTCGCCGGGGCTGGCCACCTCGCAGCCCAGCCCCGCGTCCGAGAGCAGCCGCAGCACCGGCACCAGCGGCGCGGCCTTGACCGCGAAGGCGTGCAGGACGGGCGTGCCGGGTGCCGCGGCGGCCGCGAACGCCGCCGTCAGCGCGGCCGCGGAGTCCCGGATCCCGGCGGTGTCCAGCAGGCAGACCAGCGGCGGCGCGGCGTCCGACCCGCCCACCAGGCCCTGCTCGACGGCGGCCCGTACGGCCAGGTCCCGCCGCTCGGCCGCCTCCGGCCCGTGCCCTGTCCCGTCAGCCCTGCCAGCGCTGTCAGCCATGTTTGCCATCCCATCATCCGGCGCGCCCGCCCGCAGCTGTTGACTGAATCTATTCAGGCGGCGAGGATGTGAATGGAATTACCCACAGCGTTTGGAGGCAGCGCCATGTCAGGACCCCGCCCCGTACGGGCCGCGCGAGGCACCGAGCTCAGCACCCTGGGATGGCAGCAGGAGGCCGCCCTGCGGATGCTCCAGAACAACCTCGACCCCGAGGTCGCCGAGCACCCCGACAAGCTCGTCGTCTACGGCGGCACCGGCAAGGCCGCCCGCGACTGGCGCTCCTTCGACGCGATGGTCCGCACCCTGCAGACCCTCAAGCAGGACGAGACCATGCTCGTCCAGTCCGGCCGCCCGGTGGGCGTGATGCAGACCCACGAGTGGGCCCCGCGCGTCCTGCTCGCCAACTCCAACCTCGTCGGCGACTGGGCCAACTGGGAGGAGTTCCGCCGCCTGGAGCACCTCGGCCTGACCATGTACGGCCAGATGACCGCCGGCTCCTGGATCTACATCGGCACCCAGGGCATCCTCCAGGGCACGTACGAGACCTTCGCCGCCGTTGCCGCCAAGAAGTTCGGCGGCACCCTCGCCGGCACCATCACCCTCACGGCCGGCCTCGGCGGCATGGGCGGCGCCCAGCCGCTGGCCGTCACCATGAACGACGGCGTCGCGATCTGCATCGACTGTGACCCCCGTGCCATCGAGCGCCGCATCGAGCACCGCTACCTCGACGTCAAGGCCGACAGCCTGGCGCACGCCCTCCAGCTCGCCACCGAGGCCCGCGACCAGCGCAAGCCGCTGTCCATCGGCCTCCTCGGCAACGCCGCCGAGCTGCTCCCGCAGATGCTCGCCGAGGGCGCCCCGATCGACATCGTCACCGACCAGACCTCGGCGCACGACCCGCTGTCGTACCTGCCGATCGGCGTCGACTTCGACGACATGGCCTCCTACGCGGCCAAGGACCCGGCCGGCTTCACCACCCGCTCCCGCGAGTCCATGGCCAAGCACGTCGAAGCCATGGTCGGCTTCATGGACGCCGGCGCCGAGGTCTTCGACTACGGCAACTCCATCCGCGGCGAGGCCCAGCTCGCCGGCTACGACCGTGCGTTCGCCTTCCCCGGCTTCGTCCCGGCCTACATCCGCCCGCTGTTCTGCGAGGGCAAGGGCCCCTTCCGCTGGGCGGCCCTGTCCGGCGACGCGGCCGACATCGCCAAGACCGACAAGGCGATGCTCGACCTCTTCCCGGAGAACGAGTCCCTGGCCCGCTGGATCAAGATGGCCGGCGAGCGCGTCCACTTCCAGGGCCTGCCCGCCCGTATCTGCTGGCTCGGCTACGGCGAGCGCGACAAGGCCGGCGAGCGCTTCAACGACATGGTCGCGAGCGGCGAGCTGGCCGCCCCGCTGGCCATCGGCCGCGACCACCTCGACTGCGGCTCCGTCGCCTCCCCGTACCGCGAGACCGAGGCCATGCTCGACGGCTCCGACGCCATCGCCGACTGGCCGCTGCTCAACGCCATGGTCAACGTGGCCTCCGGCGCCTCCTGGGTCTCCATCCACCACGGCGGCGGCGTCGGCATGGGCCGCTCCATCCACGCCGGCCAGGTCACCGTCGCCGACGGCACCAAGCTCGCCGGCGAGAAGATCCGCCGCGTCCTGACCAACGACCCCGGCATGGGCGTCATCCGCCACGTCGACGCGGGCTACGACATCGCCGAGTCGGTGGCCGCCGAGCGCGGCGTCCGCGTCCCGATGCGCGAAGGTGACCCGGCGTGACACCGTCCAGCGACACCGGCGCGGGCGAGGCGCCCCGGGGCTCCGCCCCGGGCGCCCGCCCCGCCGACCCCGCCGGCGCCGGGGGCACGTCCCCCGGCGCCGGCGTCCGGGGCGGGGCCCCGGCGAACGGCGCACGTGCGGGGCAGGGGCAGGGTCACGCCTCCTCCTTCCACAGCATGTGGGCCGAGCTCGCCCCCATCGGCCGCCACGCGGACAGCGGCGGGTACCGCCGGTTCGCGTGGACCGAGGCCGACCGGGAGTGCCGGTCCTGGTTCCGGGCCGAAGCCGAGCGGCGCGGCCTCACGTACGAGAGCGACCGCAACGGCAACCAGTGGGCCTGGCTGGGCGACCCGCTCGCCGGGGACGCCGTCGTCACCGGCTCCCACCTGGACTCCGTGCCCGACGGCGGCGCCTTCGACGGCCCCCTCGGCGTGGTGTCCTCCTTCGCCGCCCTGGACGAGCTGCGCGCCCGCGGCGCCGAGTTCACCCGGCCGCTCGCCATCACCAACTTCGGCGACGAGGAAGGGGCCCGCTTCGGCCTCGCCTGCGTCGGCTCCCGCCTCAGCGCCGGGCAGCTGACCCGGCAGAAGGCGTACGAGCTGCGCGACGCCGACGGTACGAGCCTGCCCGAGGCCATGGAGGCCGCCGGGTACGACCCCGAGGCGATCGGGCCCGACCCCGAACGCCTCGCCCGCATCGGCGCCTTCGTCGAGCTGCACGTCGAACAGGGCCGCGCCCTGGACCTGTCCGGTGACGCGGTCGGCATCGCCTCCGCCATCTGGCCGCACGGCCGCTGGCGGTTCGACTTCCGCGGCGAGGCCAACCACGCAGGCACCACCCGCCTCGTCGACCGCCGCGACCCCATGCTCACGTACGCGGAGACGGTCCTCGCCGCCCGTACGGAGGCGGCCCTCGCCGGCGCCGTCGCCACCTTCGGCAAGATCGCGGTCGAGCCGAACGGGGTCAACGCCATCCCCTCCCTCGTACGGGGCTGGCTCGACTCCCGCGCCGCCGACCAGGCCACCCTGGACACCGTGGTCACCGCCATCGAGAAGGCCGCCCGCGAGCGCGCCGACAAGGACGGCATCGACCTCTCCGTCGTCCGGGAGTCCTTCACCCCGGTCGTGGAGTTCGAGCACGCCCTGCGCGACGAGATCAACCGGCTCCTGGGCGGGGCCGTCCCCGTCCTCGGCACCGGAGCCGGACACGACGCCGGAATCCTTTCCGCCGCCGTCCCGACCGCGATGCTGTTCGTACGCAACCCCACGGGCATCTCGCACTCCCCGCGGGAGTTCGCCCCCGAGGACGACTGCGTCGCCGGCGTCCTCGCCCTCGCCGACGTCCTGGAGGGCCTGGCATGCCGCTGACGTACTGGCTGGAGCACGCCTGGCTCGGCAGCGCCGTCGAGCCGGGCGTGGCGGTGGAGATCTCCGGCGACGGGCGGATCGCCGCCCTGCGCACCGGTGTCGACGCCCCGCCGCCCGGCGCCGAGGTGCTGCGCGGCCTGACCCTGCCGGGCCTGGCCAACGCCCACTCGCACGCCTTCCACCGGGCGCTGCGCAGTGAGGTCCAGGTCGGCTCGGGCACCTTCTGGACCTGGCGCGAGGTCATGTACGGCGTCGCGCAGAACCTCACGCCCGACAGCTACTTCGCGCTCGCGCGGGCCGTGTACGCGGAGATGGCGCTGGCCGGCATCACCAACGTCGGCGAGTTCCACTACGTCCACCACGCGCCCGGCGGCACCCCGTACGCCGACCCCAACGCCATGGGCGAGGCGCTGATCGAGGCCGCGGCGGCCGCCGGCATCCGCATCACCCTCCTCGACACCGCCTACCTGTCCTCCGGCTTCGGCGAGGCGCCGAACGAGCACCAGCGGCGCTTCTCCGACGGCACCGCCGAGGCCTGGGCCGAGCGGGTCTCGGCCCTGAAGCCCCGCGAGCACGCGCTGATCGGCGCTGCGATCCACTCCGTGCGGGCCGTGCCGGCGGGCCAGCTGGCCGCCGTGGCCGACTGGGCCGCGCAGCGGCACGCCCCGCTGCACGTCCACCTGTCCGAGCAGACCGCCGAGAACGACGCCTGCCGGGCCGCGCACGGCTGCACCCCGACCGAGCTGCTCGCCGAGCACGGCGTGCTCGGGGCGCGGACCACCGGGGTCCACAACACGCACCTGACCGACGGGGACATCGCCCTGCTCGGAGGCTCGGCCACCGGTACGTGCATGTGCCCGACCACCGAGCGGGACCTCGCGGACGGCATCGGGCCGGCCGGGCGGCTCCAGCAGGCGGGCAGCCCGCTGTCGCTGGGCAGCGACAGCCATGCCGTGATCGACCTGCTGGAGGAGGCGCGGGCCATGGAGCTCAACGAGCGCCTGCGCAGCCGGACGCGGGGGCACTGGACGGCCAACGCCCTGCTGGCCGCGGCCACCGCCGACGGGCATGCGGCCCTGGGGCGCCCGGACGCGGGCCGCCTGGAGCCTGGTGCCCTGGCGGACTTCACCACGGTGGCCCTGGACTCGGTCCGGACCGCCGGGCCGCCGCCGCGGCTCGGTGCCGAGACGGCCGTCTTCGCCGCCTCGGCGGCCGATGTCCGGCATACGGTGGTCGGCGGCCGCCACGTGGTCCGCGACGGCCACCACACCCTGGTCGCCGACGTCCCGTCAGCCCTCGCCGAAGCCATAGCGGCCCTCCGCCCCTGACCCAGTCCCCCACCCCACCCCTTCCCGCTGTGCCGGATGTGCGGCTCCGCCGCGTGGCGGGCTCCGCCCCGGCCCCCGTTCCGCGCGCTTCGCGCCCGGTGCGCTCAAACGCCGCGCGGGCTGGATTGTGCCGCTGCGCGGCACCATCCAGCCTCGCCGGCGTTTGAGGCGGGCAGGGGCCGGGGCCGCAGGCCACGGTTTCGGGAAGGGGCGGGGTGGGGGAGAGACCCCGAGAGGAACCCATGACCACCACCCTCATCACGAACATCGGCAGCCTCGTCACCAACGACCCCGCCCAGGGCGACGGCAGCCCCCTCGGGCTGATCAAGGACGCCGCCGTCGTCCTCGACGGCGACACGGTCGCCTGGGTCGGCGCAGCCGCAGAGGCCCCGGCGGCAGACACCGCCTTCGACGCGCAGGGCCGCGCCGTGATCCCCGGCTTCGTCGACTCCCACTCCCACCTCGTCTTCGCCGGCGACCGCACCGCCGAGTTCAACGCCCGCATGTCCGGCCGCAGCTACTCCGCCGGCGGCATCCGCACCACCGTCGCCGCCACCCGCGCCGCCTCCGACGCCGAACTGGAGGCCAACCTGGTCCGCCACCTCGACGAGGCCCGCCGCCAGGGCACCACCACCTTCGAGACCAAGTCGGGCTACGGCCTCACCGTCGCCGACGAGGCCCGCGCCCTGCGCATCGCCTCCGCGCACACCGAGGAGGTCACCTACCTCGGCGCGCACATCGTCTCCCCGGACTACGCCGCGGACCCGGCCGGCTACGTCGACCTCGTCACCGGCGAGATGCTGACCGCCTGCGCCCCGTACGCCCGCTGGGTGGACGTCTTCTGCGAGAAGGGCGCCTTCGACGGCGACCAGGCCCGCGCCATCCTCACCGCCGGCGCCGCCGCCGGCCTGATCCCGCGCGTCCACGCCAACCAGCTGTCCCACGGCCCCGGCGTGCAGCTCGCCGTGGAGCTCGGCGCGGCCTCCGCCGACCACTGCACCCACCTCACCGACGCCGACGTCGACGCCCTCGCCCAGGCCGCCGGCACCACCGTCGCCACGCTCCTGCCGGGCGCCGAGTTCTCCACCCGCGCCCAGTGGCCCGACGCGCGCCGCCTGCTGGACGCAGGGGTGACCGTCGCGCTGTCCACCGACTGCAACCCGGGTTCCTCGTACACCAGCTCCATGCCGTTCTGCATCGCCCTCGCGGTCCGGGACATGGGTATGACGCCCGACGAGGCCCTCTGGTCGGCCACCGCCGGCGGCGCCCGCGCGCTGCGCCGCGGCGACATCGGCGTGCTCACCGTCGGCGCCCGCGCCGACCTGGCCCTGCTGGACGCCCCCAGCCACGTGCACCTGGCCTACCGGCCGGGCGTACCGCTGGTGTCGGCGGTCTGGCAGCGGGGCGTACGCGCCGCCTGAGCCCCGGCAACCGGGGCCCGGGGGCCCGGAATTCCCGCCCCCGATCCCGCGCACGCCTTTGTCTTCCCCTTGCAGGGCCCCGGGCGTACCTTGAGCCACCGATCTGATGTGTCGTCAGTAACTTGTGGCCCCGAGGGGAAGACGAAGGTGTCCAACCGGAAACGCTCCACCGCGCTCGTGCTGGCGGCCTCTGCGCTGGCCGGACCGGCGCTGCTGCTCGCCGCCCCCGCGGCCCGTGCCGATGTCGTCGACGTCGCCTACGACTGCAAGACGCCCATCGGCGACAAGTCGGCGGTCTCGCCGATCGACATCAAGTCCGTCGAGGAAGGCGACGGCTACAAGCTGACGATGTCCTTCCAGAAGGGCGTCTCCTCCAGCCCCATCGAGCTCGGCAAGGGCGCGATGAACCCCAGCGCCGTCATCGCGGTGGACGGCGCGGAGAAGACCACGGTCCCCGTGTCGGGCCCGCCCAACGCCGAGGCCGCCCCCGCCAACACCCCCATCAAGATCAGCGACCTGTCGGGCACCTACACCCCGAAGAAGAGCGGCAAGGTCACCTTCACCGCGGGCGTCCTCACCATCAAGGCCATGGGGACCACCACCACCTGCACCCCGGGCAACAACCCCAAGCCCTCCCTGGAACTGGACGTCACGGCCGCCGCCCCCGCCGGGAGCCCCGCGGGCGGCGATACCCTCCCGCAGACCGGCCCCGCCGACTCCGCCCTCGCGCTCGGCACCCTCGGCGGCACCGTGCTGCTGACCGGCGCCGCCGGCGTGCTCTGGCTGTCCCGGCGCAGCCGCCAGGCCCGCACCTGAACGGAGCCCCGGCCATGCCCGCGCTCCACCCCCGCCCCGCCCGCCCCGCACGCGCCACCGCCGACGCCCGTCGGCCCGCCCCGCTCACGCTGCTCACGCTGCTCACCGTGCTCGCGCTGCCGGCCCTGCTGCTCTTGCTCGCCGCCGCGCCCCGCGCCGCCGCCGACGACGGGCCCGCCTGGACCGCCGAGCCCGCCGCGGGCACCGCCGCAGCCGCCGCCCGCCCGTCCTTCTACCTCGCCGGCCCCGCCGGGACCGTCCTGGAGGACCGGCTGGCCCTGGCCAACCCCTCCGACCGGGAGCGCACCGTCACCCTGCGCGGCGCCGACGCCTACAACACGCCCGGCGGGGCCCTCGCCGTGCACCCCGCCGCGGGCTCCACCGGCGCCGGCTCCTGGATCAGTTTCGGCGCCGCCACCACCGTCCGCGTCCCGCCGCGCAGCCGCGCGGTCGTCCCGTTCACGGTCACCGTCCCGCCCGGGGCCGCGCCCGGGGACCACCCAGCCGCCGTGGTCGCCGCCGAGGCCGGCCGCGAGGTGGGCGTACGGGTCGACCTGCGCGTCGGGGGCCCGACGCTGGCCGCGCTGACCGTCGAGGACGTCTCCGTACGCGGTACGGGCGCCCGCACCGAGATCGCGTACACCCTGGTCAACCGCGGCAACGTGGCCCTGGCCCCCGGGCTTGCCCTGGGCGCCGAGGGCCTCTTCGGCCGGGTCCCCGGCCGCGCCGCCCACCCCCTGCCGGTGGAGCTGCTGCCCGGCCAGCGGGTCCGGCTGACCGAGCCATGGCCGGGCGCGCCCGCCCTCGGCAGGGTCGACCTGACCCTCACCGCCACCGCGCCGGGCGCCGCCCCGGCCACCGCCACCGCCTCCGCCTGGCTCCTGCCCCGGTGGGCCGCCGCCGTCGCCGGCGCCGTCCTGCTCGCCCTCGGCGGGCTCGCCGCGGCCGCGCGGAGGCTCGTACGCAGTCGGCGGCAGCGGCCCGGCCCGCCGCCGGACGGGGCCCCGGCCGCCCCCGTACCGCCGGCGTCGCCCGCGGCCGCGGACGACCGCGCACCCGACCACGAGCTGACGGGAGCATCCACGTGATCGGCAAGCTCAGGGCCCTCGTCGCGGCCGGGCTGGCGGTGTGCGCCCTCGCGCTGGGCCCGGCAGCGGGCGCCGGCCCGGCTGCGGCCCCGGCCGCCGCCGACGAGGGCAAGCCCGCCGTGGCCCTCTCGCTCCAGGAGGCCGCGAAGGGCACCGAGCTCACCGTCACCGGCACCGGCTGGCGCCCCAAGACCCTCGTCATGCTGCTGATCTGCGGCCAGAACATGATCGGCGGCACCAACAGCTGCGCCAACGCCGACGGCGCCGCCGTCTCGGTCGGCGACGACGGGCACTTCTCGGGCCGGCTCGCCGTGGTGGCCCCGCCCAAACCCTGCCCGTGCATCGTGAACGCCACCTCCGTCAACGGCGACCAGTCCACCGTCGCCACCCCGCTGAAGATCACCGACCATCCGGTGGCCGAGCTGCCCGCCGAGTCCGGCGCGCCGCGCCTGGCCATGCTCAGCGGGGCCCGCCTGACCGGCGGGGACGGCATCCTGACCTGGTTCGGCGCCCCGGCCCACCGCACCTTCACCGTCACCGTCGGCAACCTCGGCACCGCCCCGGTGAAGGACCCCGTCTTCCAGCTCGGCACCGCACACGGCGTGTTCGCCCCGCTGTGGGACGAGGTCCGGTGGAAGGGCACCATCCCGCCCGGCGGCAAGGCGGAGGTCCGGCTCGGCGTCGGCCTCACACCCGGCGCCCACGGGGACTACACGGTCTCCCTCAAGTACGGCGACACGGTCGTGGCCACCCAGCCCTGGGGCGTGGACCGCCCGTACGGGGTGCTCGTCTTCTGGGGCCTGCTCCTGCTGGTGGTCCCCGCCGGGCTGTTCCGGGTCGGCATGGCCGTCGTCGACCGGGTCCGGCCGCGGGCCGCCCCGGCCGGGGGTCGCCACCGGGGCCCGGCGGAGGAGGACGAAGGCCCGGCCGGGCCCTCGCAGACCACCACGGCGGTCCTGCCGTGGTTCACATCGCCCCAGGCGTCCGCACCGTCTGAGAGCAGTCCGACGACGAAGGGACATTCGTGAAGACCCAACGGAGGGTGAGTGCGGCCGCGGCCGCGCTGCTGCTCGGCAGCGCGGGCATCCTGCTGGGGGCGGGCCCCGCCCAGGCGGCCGAGGTCTCCTACAAGGTGGAGTGCATTCCGCCGGCGGGCGGCGGCGGCCCCGTACAGGGCACGACCACGGTGTCGATCACCGCGCCCGCCACCGCCAAGGTCGGCGACGAGGTGGAGGTGGTCTGGAAGACCGTCAAACCCGCCTCGAACAACACCGACCTGATGGACCTGGGCAAGGACACCGTCAAGCCGACCGGCTGGGTGAAGCTCGGCGGCGCGCTCGGCTCGGAGGTCAAGCTGGAGGGGGAGCGGAAGAACCCGCCCATCCCGAAGAAGGCCCCCATGGTCATGTCCGACATGAAGGGGAAGGTCAAGCTGACCAAGGCGGGGGACGTGACGATCACCCCCGGCAAGTACGACGTGGACTTCAGCGGGTTCATCACGCACTGCTCGCCCAAGGAGGCGCCCGGCGTGGCCGCGACGATCAAGGTCACCGAGGGCGGCGGCACCACGGGCGGCTCGACGACCGGCGGCTCGACGACCGGAGGCGGCACCACCACGGGCGGCTCGACGACCGGCGGCGGCAGCACCACCGGCGGCTCGACCACCGGCTCGACCACCGGAGGCACCGGAGGCACGGGCGGCACCGGCGGCCAGACCGACTTCCCCGGCAAGCCCGTCGAGGTCTCCTTCGACTGCGGGGCGGTGGTCCCGAACGGGATCAAGACCCCGGTGACGATCAACGCCAAGAAGAACGGCGGCGCCTACGAGCTGACCGTCAAGACCGCCAAGGGCGCGATGGCCAGCCCCATGGCCCTGCCGGCCGGCGCCCTGAAGCCCTCGATGAACATCAAGCTCGGCGGCGCCGACAGCGGCACGGTCAAGGTCACCGGCCCGGCCAACGCCGAGCCCATCCCGGACAAGGCCCCGGTCAGCCTGAGCGACATGACCGGGACCTACACCCCGGGCAAGACCGGCAAGGTGACGCTGAGCCCGGACCAGCTGACGATCGACGTCACCATGGCCCCGGGATCCACGCCGATCAACGTGCCGTGCAAGGCGGTCAGCAGCGGCGTCTCCCTGGAGCTGGACACCACCGCCCAGCCGGGCGGCTCCGGCTCGCCCACCACCGGCGGCGGCTCGGCCGGCTCCGCCGCGGGCGGCCTCGCCGAGACGGGCGCCGCGGACGAGGGCGGCATCACGGCCCTCGCCCTCGTCGCGGGCACGGTGATCCTCCTCGGCGCCGCGGTCTTCACCTTCACCCCCTGGCGCCGCCTGCGGGGCGGCAGCCCCCGCTGACGCCGGCCAACTCGGTAGGGCCTGTGGCCGCCCTGATCGGGCAGGCCACAGGCTCCTGCTCGGGTTCTCTTCCGAGACCCGCGGCGCCTGAGCGACGGCCGGTGAACTGAAATTCTGCCCCGGTGAACTCGGGGCGGATTGGGTCGACCTTTCGGGGGAGGGGTGTTCGGTGCCTCCACTTCGAAGGCGTTCCTCTCCTCGCCGGTCCTTGAAGCGGAACGGCCCGACGCACCTTTCTGGTGTGTCGGGCCGTTCCGTTCGGGCGGGGTGGGTCAGTGAACCTCTCCCATTTGTTCCTTGACCTTCTTGCGGTACATGAAGACCGCGAGGGCTGCCAGGCATGCGAGGAGCGCCTCGATCGCGACGGCGCCCGTGCCGTTCAGGTCCACACCGAACACGGCCGGGTCGGACAGGAGGCTGGTGATGGAGTCACCGGCGGTGACCGCCAGGAACCAGACGCCCATCATCTGCGAGGCGTACTTCGCCGGCGCCATCTTCGTGGTGACCGACAGGCCGACGGGGGAGATGCACAGCTCGCCGACCGTCTGGATCAGGTAGATCCCGACCAGCCACATCGGGCTGACCAGCTTGCCGTCCGTAGCCATGGTGACCGGTGCCAGGAAGAAGAAGAACGAGACGCCGATGAAGAACAGGCCGGCGGCGAACTTGCCGACCGTCGACGGCTCCTTGCCCTTGCGGTTCAACCACACCCAGATCCAGGCGAAGACCGGGGCCAGCGCCATGATGAAGACCGGGTTCAGAGACTGGTACCAGGATGAGGGGAACTCGAAACCGAGCAGCGAACCGGAGGCCTTGGTCTCACCGAAGGACTGGACCGTCGAGGCGCCCTGGTCATAGATCATCCAGAAGACGGCGGCAGCGACGAAGAACCAGATGTAGCCGCTCATCTTCGACTGCTCGGACCGGGTCAGGTCCTTGTCCCGCTTGATGCGGATCAGCACGCCGGCCGGGACGATCAGGCCGATCACGGTCAGCGGGATCGTCGCCCACGCCTTCGTGAACATGCCGGCCATGCCGACGGCGGTGTAGAAGAGGGCGACAACCGCAACCGTGATGGCGATCTTGCGGATCCAGGAGGCACGCTCCTCGGCCGACAGCGGCTTGGGGACGACCGAGCTGACCGGGTTCAGGTTCTTGGTGCCCAGCAGGAAGGCGGTCAGGCCGATGCCCATGCCGACGGCGGCCATGGCGAAGCCGAGGTGCCAGTTGACCTCCTGGCCGACGGTGCCGATGATCAGCGGCGCGAAGAAGGCACCGGCGTTGATGCCCATGTAGAAGATCGTGAAGCCGCCGTCACGGCGCGGGTCGTCCGCGTCCTTGTACAGCTGGCCGACCATCGTCGAGATGTTGGCCTTCAGCAGACCGGAGCCGATCGCGACCAGGGCCAGACCGATGAAGAACGTCGCGCCGCCCGGGAGGGCCAGGACGATGTGGCCGGACATGATCGTCAGGGCCGCGATCGTCACCGTCTTGCGGGGACCCCAGACGCGGTCGCCCAGCCACCCGCCCGGCATGGCGAGCAGGTAGACCATGGAGACGTAGATGGAGAACACGGTGATCGCCGTGCCCTCGTCCATCGCGATGCCGCCGCTTTGGCTGCCGGCCTTGGCGTCCGGGCCGCCTGACAGCAGGTAGACGAGGAGAAGTGCCTTCATGCCGTAGAAGCTGAAGCGCTCCCACATCTCGGTCATGAACAGAGTGGCCAGGCCACGGGGGTGGCCGAAGAAGGTCTTCTCGGCGGACTGAGCCGCCGAGTCCTTCGTCAGGCTGGAAGCCATGGTCGTTCCTTGCTTGGTCGTGACGCTCCGCTTCGTGAGCTGATCAGCGCCCGGTGGGGGGTGGCCGGCACCGGCGACGGGGCTCCCACCCCACGCCCTGGGGTCTCACCCGCACGCGTGCGGGTCAAGGGAGGTCCGTCACCGGGATCCACGCCCCGGCACGCGTCTTCGCGAGCGGGGCCCGGCCCACAGGTCATTCACTGTCACCGAGGTCGATCGGGGAAGTCGTCAAGACCCCTAGATCGATCCGGACAGAATTGAGACCTTCGGCTCGGATTTCGGCCAGAAGGTCTCGGAGGTAGTGCATCAGGCGTCTCGCCACCATACGACACGACCGTGGAGCATATGAAAGGACTTGAGAGATGGATCACAGGCGATCCGGGAACCGTTTCGACACTTTCGAAGGCACCCTTCGGGCATAAGACCAGATAGGCAGGGGTGCGCCAGCATGCCCCTGCGCATCGCCGCCGCGGACTACCATCACCCACATGACGCGTGTACTGCTCGCCGAGGACGACGCATCCATCTCGGAACCACTGGCCCGCGCACTGCGCAGGGAGGGGTACGAGGTCGAGGTACGGGAGGACGGCCCGACCGCCCTGGACGCGGGACTGCAGGGCGGCGTCGACCTCGTCGTCCTGGATCTGGGCCTGCCGGGCATGGACGGCCTCGAGGTCGCCCGCCGGCTGCGCGCCGAGGGCCACGGCTTCCCCATCCTCGTGCTCACCGCCCGCGCGGACGAGGTCGACACCGTGGTCGGCCTCGACGCCGGCGCCGACGACTACGTGACCAAGCCCTTCCGCCTCGCCGAACTGCTGGCCCGCGTCCGCGCCCTGCTGCGGCGCGGCGCCAACGAGGCCACCCAGGCCCCCGCCACCCACGGCGTGCGGATCGACGTCGAGTCGCACCGCGCCTGGATGGGCGAGGAGGAGCTCCAGCTCACCGCCAAGGAGTTCGACCTGCTGCGGGTCCTGGTCCGCGACGCCGGCCGCGTCGTCACCCGCGACCAGCTGATGCGCGAGGTCTGGGACACCACCTGGTGGTCCTCCACCAAGACCCTAGACATGCACATCTCCTGGCTCCGCAAGAAGCTGGGCGACGACGCCGCCAACCCCCGCTACATCGCCACCGTCCGCGGCGTCGGCTTCCGCTTCGAGAAGAGCTGAGCAGCAACTCCCGCCATGCGCCGCCGCCTGATCAACTCCACGCTCGCCGTGGTGCTCGTCGTCATCGCCGTGTTCGGCGTCTCCCTCGTCATCGTGGAGACCCGGACCATCACCAGCAGCGCCCAGGACCGCATCGAGTCCGAGGCGCTGCGCCTGGTCGGCATCGTCGAGTCCAACGTCCTGGAGCACAAACCGGTCGACTCCGAGGCACTCGCCGAGCAGCTCGACATCGGCCGGTTCGCCCGGATCACCATCCCCGGGCAGCCGCCCGTGGAGGTCGGGGAGAAGATCCCCGACAGCGTGATCCGGGGCACCGCCAAGGGCGAGCAGGGCGAGCTCGTCGTCGTCGAGGAGTCCCGCTCCACGGTGACCCGGGAGGTCGGGCGGACCCTCGCCGTGGTCGGCGCGGTGGCGCTGCTCGCCGTCGTGGCGGCCGTACTGCTCGCCGTACGCCAGGCCAACAAACTGGCCTCCCCGCTCACCGACCTCGCCGAGACCGCCGAGCGGCTCGGCTCGGGCGACCCGCGGCCCCGCCACCGCCGCTACGGGGTCCCCGAGCTGGACCGGGTCGCCGACGTGCTGGACTCCAGCGCCGAGCGGATCGCCCGCATGCTCACGGCCGAGCGGCGCCTGGCCGCCGACGCCTCGCACCAGCTGCGCACCCCCCTCACGGCCCTGTCGATGCGGCTGGAGGAGATCGCCGTCACCGACGACCTGGGGACCGTACGCGAGGAGGCGAGCATCGCCCTGAGCCAGGTGGAGCGGCTCACCGACGTGGTCGAGCGGCTCCTGACCAACTCGCGGGACCCGCGGACCGGCTCCGCGGTCCCCTTCGACCTGGACGAGGTCGTCAAGCAGCAGGTGGAGGAGTGGCGGCCGGCCTACCGCAGCGCCGGCCGGGCCATCGTGCGCTCCGGGAAGACCGGCATGCGGGCCTTCGGCACGCCCGGCGCGGTCTCGCAGGTCCTGGCGACCCTCGTGGAGAACGCCCTCATGCACGGCGGCGGCACCGTCGCCCTGCGCACCCGGGTGATCGGCAACCAGGCGGTGCTGGAGGTCACGGACGAGGGACCGGGCGTACCGCCGGACCTCGGCAACCGGATCTTCGAGCGGGCGATCAGCGGCCGCAACTCCACCGGGATCGGCCTGGCCGTCGCCCGGGACCTCGCCGAGGCCGACGGGGGCCGCCTGGAGCTGCTGCAGGCGCAGCCGCCGGTCTTCGCGCTGTTCCTGAGCCGGACCAAGCCGGAGCGCCCCGAACCGGAGGAGACCGTCCGCTGAGCCCTGGGCCCTGAGCCCTGAGCCGCTGAGCCCGGCGGCTACTTGCCCGCGGGCTCGGGCTCCAGAGCGGGTGCGGGCGCAGCCGCCGGCAGGGCCTTGAAGACCCACGTCCGGTACGACCAGAAGCGGAACACGGTCGCCGTGCCGATGCCGATGAACTTGAACACGTTGGTGGCGAGCCGGCCGTCCCAGCCCAGCCCGTACGTGGCCGCGTACAGCACGCCGTTCTCGATCACGAGCCCGATCAGGCTGAACGCCACGAACAGCGGCAGCTCGCGCGAGCTGCCGCTGCGCGCCCGGTCCCGGTAGGTGAAGTACCGGAAGCCGATGTAGTTCGTGATGATCGCCACGACGGTGGCCATCACGCTCGCCCGGACCACCTGGAGGTCCGTCACGTGGCGGATGAGGTTGAAGACGCCCAGGTTGACGAGCACGCCCAAGCCCCCGACGGCCCCGAACTTCGCGATCTCGCGGGCCAGGCCGCGTACGCGTTCGGCGAGGACGGAAACCTGCTGCGGCATGGTCATGTGCTGGATCAGTCCGTTCGTCCCTGTACGTCGCCGCCCTCCGGGAGGGCGCCCTCGCATCTGCGTCTCCACGCCGACCCCACCCATGCTAGATGTCGGCCCCCGACCCGTCTGTGCGTTTACACACCGTGCGACGCACAGCACACAGGGAGGTTGCGACGAGTCGCCGCCAGGGTCACGTCCGGATGGCGGAATACCGCCGGATACTCTGGAGGGGTGACGTTCCCGGTAGTCGGCATGGTCGGCGGCGGTCAGCTCGCCCGCATGACCCACGAGGCGGGCATCCCCCTCGGCATCAAGTTCAAGATCCTCAGTGACACTCCGCAGGACTCGGCGGCCCAGGTCGTGAGCGACGTCGTCATCGGCGACTATCGCGACCTGGAGACGCTGCGCGCCTTCGCACGCGGCTGCGACGTGATCACCTTCGACCACGAGCACGTACCCACCGAACACCTCAGGGCCCTGGAATCGGACGGCATCCCCGTCCGTCCGGGGCCCGACGCTTTGGTGCACGCGCAGGACAAGGGGGTGATGCGCGCCAGGCTCGACGAGATCGGCGCGCCCAGCCCCCGCCACCGGATCGTCGCCGATCCGGCGGACGCGGCGGCCTTCGCCGCCGAGGTGGGCGGCTTCCCCGTCATCCTCAAGACCGTCCGCGGCGGCTACGACGGCAAGGGCGTGTGGTTCGTGCGGTCCGCGGAGGACGCGGAGGCCCCCTTCAAGGCGGGCGTCCCGGTCCTCGCGGAGGAGAAGGTCGACTACGTCCGCGAACTTGCGGCGAACATCGTCCGCTCCCCGCACGGCCAGGCCGTCGCCTACCCGGTGGTGGAGTCCATCCAGGTCGACGGCGTCTGCGACACCGTGATCGCGCCCGCCCCGAACCTCTCCGAGGAGCTCGCGGGCGAGGCCCAGTCCCTGGCCCTGCGGATCGCCAAGGAACTCGGCGTGACCGGCCACCTGGCCGTGGAGCTGTTCGAGACCACCGACGGCCGCATCCTCGTCAACGAACTGGCCATGCGCCCGCACAACAGCGGCCACTGGACCCAGGACGGCGCCGTCACCTCCCAGTTCGCCAACCACGTCCGCGCGGTCCTGGACCTCCCCCTGGGCGACCCGCGCCCCCGGGCCCGCTGGACCGTCATGGCGAACGTGCTCGGCGGGGACTACCCCGACATGTACGCGGGGTACCTGCACTGCATGGCGCACGACCCGCAGGTGAAGATCCACATGTACGGCAAGGACGTGAAACACGGCCGCAAGGTCGGCCACGTCAACACCTACGGCGACGACCTGGACGATGTGCTGGAGCGCGCACGCCACGCAGCCGGCTACCTCAGAGGAACGATCACCGCATGAGCACCTCGAGCACCCCCGTCATCGGCATCGTCATGGGCTCCGACTCGGACTGGCCGGTCATGGAGGCCGCCGCCCAGGCCCTCGACGAGTTCGAGATCCCGTACGAGGTCGACGTCGTCTCCGCACACCGCATGCCGCGCGAGATGGTCGCGTACGGAGAGCAGGCCGCCGACCGCGGCCTGAAGGCGATCATCGCCGGCGCGGGCGGCGCGGCCCACCTGCCCGGCATGCTCGCCTCCGTCACCCCGCTGCCCGTCATCGGCGTGCCCGTGCCGCTGAAGTACCTCGATGGCATGGACTCCCTGCTGTCGATCGTCCAGATGCCCGCCGGGGTTCCCGTCGCCACCGTTTCAGTGGCCGGAGCGCGCAACGCCGGGCTGCTGGCCGTACGCATGCTGGCCGCCCACGACCCCGAGCTGCTCGGCCGCATGCGCGACTTCCAGCAGGAGCTCAACGAGCAGGCCACCGAGAAGGGCAAGCGGCTGCGGGCCAAGGTCGCCGGCGCGGAGTCCTTCGGGTTCGGCAAGTGAGCGCCGCGGACGTGAGCGCCGCGGACCGGCTCGCCGAGGCCCGGGCCCTGCTCGCCGAGCACCCGGTCGTCGACGGCCACAACGACCTGCCCTGGGCCCTGCGCCAGCAGGTCCGCTACGACCTCGACCGGCGCGACCTCGCCGGCGACCAGTCCGGCCACCTGCACACCGACATCCCCCGGCTGCGCGCCGGGGGTGTCGGCGCCCAGTTCTGGTCGGTGTACGTCCGCTCCGACTACACGGGCGACCAGGCGGTCAGCGCCACCCTGGAGCAGATCGACGCCGTCGACCAGCTGATCGACCGCTACCCGGCCGACCTGGTACGGGCCCTGACGGCCGACGACATGGAGGCCGCCCGCGCGGACGGGCGGATCGCCTCGCTCATGGGCGCCGAGGGCGGCCACTCCATCAACAACTCCCTCGCCACGCTGCGGGCCCTGCACCGGCTGGGCGTGCGGTACATGACGCTCACCCACAACGACACCATCGACTGGGCCGACTCGGCGACCGACGAGGCCCGTCACGGCGGCCTGACGGACTTCGGGCGCGAGGTCGTGCGCGAGATGAACCGCCTGGGCATGCTGGTGGACCTCTCGCACGTGGCACCGACCACGATGCGGGACGCCCTGGCCGTCTCCTCCGCCCCGGTGATCTTCTCCCACTCCTCGGCCAGGGCGGTCTGCGATCACCCGCGCAACATCCCCGACGACGTCCTCGCGCAGCTGCCGGGCAACGGCGGGGTGGCCATGGCCACGTTCGTCCCGAAGTTCATCCTCCCGGCCGCGGTCGAATGGACCCTCGCCGCCGACGAGAACCTGCGGGCCCACGGCTTCCACCACCTGGACACCACGCCCGAGGCGATGGCCCTGCACCGGGCCTTCGAGGCCGAGCGGCCCCGGCCGGTGGCCACCGCCGCCACGGTCGCCGACCACCTCGACCACATGCGGGAGGTCGCCGGCGTCGACCACATCGGCATCGGCGGCGACTTCGACGGCACCGCCTTCACCCCGGCCGGGCTCGACGACGTCGCCGGCTACCCGAACCTGATCGCGGAGCTGCTGGCCCGGGGTTGGTCCCGTGCCGACCTGGCGAAGCTGACCTGGTCGAACGCGGTCCGAGCCCTCCGCGACGCGGAATCCGTGGCCCGCGCCACAACCCGCCGCCCCTCCAACGCCACCCTGCCCCCCACCACCTGACCCGCCGATTCCAGCCCCGCCGGCGTGAGGCGCGGGTCCGGGCGGAGCCCGGTGCCCGGCGGAGCCGGGTTCCTTGGGGCGCCGCCCCAGACCCCGGGGGGGGCGCGCCGGCGGGGGGGGGGGGGGGGGCCCCCCCGATGGGAAGCGGGGGGGGGGGCGGAGGAGGGGGGGGC
>NZ_JBEZVK010000084.1:0-24600 GCF_040636955.1 Streptomyces sp. NPDC032472 | reverse complement strand
GTCGGACAGGAGCGCGTAGCGATCTGGGGCGCCACATCAGCCCAAGGCGGGCGGTAGTCGCCGTCGGGCGGGAGCGCGTAGCGATCTGGGGCGGGCTGGTGTGCTGGGTGGGGTCGGTGATGCGGGGGATTGGTCTTGGGTCCCCCTGGGCGTCCTTTTCCCAGGGGGTGGGTCGACAGTCTTTGTCGGTGCGGGACGGGGTGGGCGGTCAAGGGTGGCCGTAGGCCATCGCGAAGCGACGCGACCGTAGGGAGCGCCCTTGAGGGCCCGCCCCGTCCCGTGCTGACACTGGACTGGCGGACCGCCCCCGGCCACCTCCCTGATCCTGGTGCAGGAGATCCCGGCTCTTCCTGTCACTGCCGCCGGTCCTCCGACCCCGCCCGAGCCCAAGCCCCCGCCCTACTCCCCCTCTCCCTCCCCCTCCCGCTCCGCCTCTTCCGCCGCCCACAGCACCATCGACGCCGCCCACCGGAGCCCCGGGTCGCCGTCCTCGGCCAGGGTCCTGGCCGTCTGCAGCGTCGCGGGGCCGTTCTGGATGCGCAGGAGGCGGAATGCCGCCCGGCGGGTGTGCCGGCGGTGGCTCGTGCTGCAGAGCGCGGACAGGGCCGCCGGATCCAGCCGGTCCACCACCGGCCGCAGGGTGCGGCGGGCCTCGCGGGCCACCGACGGGGCCGGGTCGTCCAGCAGGGCGAGCAGCTTGGTGTCCTCCGGGGCCGGGTCCAGCCGCCGCAGCCCTGCCACGGCTGCGGCGCGCACCCGGCCGGTGGGGTGCTCGAGGAGGTCCCGCAGCAGCGGGAGGTCCGCCGGGTCGCCGCACTCGGCGAGGCCCGACACCGCGTACGGGGACGGCTCCGCCGGGTCGGTCACCAGCCGGCGGTAGTGCTCGCGCGGGTCCCCGCCGGCCCGGTCGACGAGCCGGCGGGCGCAGGCCCGTACCTGGGCGGACCGGTCGGCCAGGTACCGTACGACCTCCTCGGCCCGGCCGGCGTCCTGCAGCGCGGTCAGCCCGGCGGCGCGCACCGCGGGGAGGCGGCCGCCGAGCAGTACCTCGGTCACCTCCCGCTGCGCCGCGTCCTGCCGCCCCGCCCCGGCCCACCGCCCCCCGGCCCGCCCCGCAGCCAGGGCCCGCGTCACGGCGTCCGTCCACATCCCGGCGGTCACCGCGTCGTGCTCGGCGGCGGCCTCCCGGGCCATGTCCGGTACGGACATCGCGCCGCGGGTGCGGGCCAGGGTGATCCGCGCGGCGAAGCGCCGGGTCGGCACGTCGTCGAAGCGGCGGAGCCAGGTCAGCATCTCGTCGGCCTCCCGCCGTGTCGGCCGGCCCGTGAGGAGGCCGACGCGCCACCACTGCGCGAGGCGCGGCTCGCGCAGGTGCAGGGCGGCTTCGAACAGCTCCACCGCCCAGCCGCCCTGCTCCCGCCCGGCCAGCCGGATGACGAGCGGCAGGGCGGTGAACACGGTGTACCGGGCGTCGACGGCCACGGACTCGACCAGCAGCCGCCGGGCCTTGGCCCGCACGGCCGGAACCCAGTCGGCGCAGCGGATCACCACGAGAGGCAGCGGCAGCGAGGTCGGCGCCGCCATCCGTCCGGGCAGCCGCGGGCGCAGCGAGAGGAGCGCCGCCTCCCGTACCCGCCCGTCCGGATGGCACAGCCGCAGCTCGACCGGTGCACCAGCGCGGTTTCGGACCGTTGCGCCCCGTACCTTGCGCGCGTACGCCTCGAAGGTCAGCCAGGCGTGCATCCCCGTGTACGGCGGTATGGGCCGCACGGGTGTCGCCCCGCCGAGGAGCAGCTCCAGTGCAGCGTTGCGTCCCCACGCCTCCGCCCTCATGCGATCCCACTGACCCGTCCCCATGTGCACTCCCGCCCCCATGTGCGTCCCGCCCCGCTCTTCCCACCCGTCCCGTGGCACCCTTCCGGTACCCCGCGCCTGAGCGTACTGGTGGGACCCGCCCCCGCCGGCCGATATTTCCGCTGGTCAGGGACGCTGCCACGCCCTCATTGACGAAACATACGGAGTAGTGCATAGTTATGCCTGTCGTTGAATGCACCGTAAGGAGAAACCCGTGACCGAGCGCGTCGTACTCGCCTACTCGGGCGGCCTGGACACCTCCGTCGCCATCGGCTGGATCGCCGAGGAGACGGGCGCCGAGGTCATCGCCGTTGCCGTGGACGTCGGCCAGGGCGGCGAGGACCTGGACGTCATCCGCAAGCGCGCGCTCGCCTGCGGTGCCGTCGAGGCCGAGGTCGCCGACGCCAAGGACGAGTTCGCCAACGAGTACTGCCTCCCGGCGATCAAGGCGAACGCCCTCTACATGGACCGCTACCCGCTGGTCTCGGCCCTCTCCCGCCCGACGATCGTCAAGCACCTGGTTGCCGCCGCCAAGAAGCACAACGCCGGCATCGTCGCCCACGGCTGCACCGGCAAGGGCAACGACCAGGTCCGCTTCGAGGCCGGCATCCAGGCGCTCGGCCCGGACCTCAAGTGCATCGCCCCGGTCCGCGACTACGCGATGACCCGCGACAAGGCCATCGCCTTCTGCGAGGCGAAGAACCTCCCGATCGCGACCACCAAGAAGTCCCCGTACTCCATCGACCAGAACGTCTTCGGCCGCGCCGTCGAGACGGGCTTCCTCGAGGACATCTGGAACGCCCCGATCGAGGACATCTACGAGTACACCTCCAACCCCGCCACCCCGCGCGAGGCCGACGAGGTCGTCATCTCCTTCAAGGAGGGCGTGCCGGTCGCCATCGACGGTCGCCCCGTCACCGTCCTCCAGGCCATCCAGCAGCTCAACGAGCGCGCCGGAGCCCAGGGCATCGGCCGGATCGACATGGTCGAGGACCGCCTCGTCGGCATCAAGTCCCGCGAGGTGTACGAGGCCCCGGGCGCGATCGCGCTGATCACCGCCCACCAGGAGCTCGAGAACGTCACCGTCGAGCGCGAGCTGGCCCGGTACAAGCGGCAGGTCGAGCAGCGCTGGGGCGAGCTCGTCTACGACGGCCTGTGGTTCTCCCCGCTCAAGCGCGCCCTGGACGGCTTCATCAACGAGGCCAACCAGCACGTCACCGGCGACATCCGGATGACCCTGCACGGCGGCCGCGCCGTCGTCACCGGCCGGAAGTCCGAGGAGTCCCTCTACGACTTCAACCTGGCCACCTACGACACCGGCGACACGTTCGACCAGTCCAAGGCCCAGGGCTTCATCGACATCTTCGCCCTCTCCGCCAAGATCGCCGCGAAGCGCGACCTCGCCTGAGTCGTTGTGCACTGCAGTACCCCGACGGCCTCCCCGTTACCTCCGCGGCGGGGAGGCCGCCGTACACCCACCCTTCTGAGGAGCAGTACCTGTGAGCAGCAACAACGGTGGTGACGTCCGGCTCTGGGGCGGCCGGTTCGCCGACGGCCCGGCCGAGGCCCTCGCGAAGCTCTCCGCGTCGGTCCACTTCGACTGGCGCCTCGCGCCGTACGACATCGCCGGATCCCGCGCCCACGCCCGCGTCCTGCACAAGGCGGGCCTGCTCACGGCCGACGAGCTCGACCGCATGATCGCGGGCCTGGACCGGCTCGAGGCGGACGTGGCCGACGGGTCGTTCACCGGCACGATCGCCGACGAGGACGTGCACACCGCCCTGGAGCGCGGCCTGCTGGAGCGGCTCGGCGCCGAGCTGGGCGGAAAGCTGCGCGCCGGCCGGTCCCGCAACGACCAGGTGGCGACGCTCTTCCGGATGTACCTGCGCGACCACGCCCGGATCATCGGCGGCCTGATCGCCGAGCTCCAGGACGCGCTGGTCGGCCTCGCCGAGGCGCACCCGGACGTGGCGATGCCCGGCCGGACCCACCTCCAGCACGCGCAGCCGGTGTTCTTCGCGCACCACGTCCTCGCGCACGTGCAGTCACTGTCCCGGGACGCCGAGCGGCTGCGCCAGTGGGACACCCGCACGGCGGTCTCCCCGTACGGCTCCGGCGCCCTCGCCGGCTCCTCGCTGGGCCTGGACCCGGAGGCGGTCGCCGCCGACCTGGGCTTCGAGCGGGGCTCGGTCGGCAACTCGATCGACGGCACGGCCTCGCGCGACTTCGTCGCCGAGTTCGCGTTCATCACCGCGATGATCGGGATCAACCTGTCCCGGATCGCCGAGGAGATCATCATCTGGAACACGAAGGAGTTCTCCTTCGTCACCCTCCACGACGCCTTCTCCACCGGCTCTTCGATCATGCCGCAGAAGAAGAACCCGGACATCGCCGAGCTGGCGCGCGGCAAGTCGGGCCGGCTCATCGGCAACCTGACGGGCCTGCTGGCCACCCTCAAGGCCCTGCCGCTGGCCTACAACCGCGACCTGCAGGAGGACAAGGAGCCCGTCTTCGACTCCTGCGACACCCTGGAGGTCCTGCTGCCTGCCTTCACCGGCATGATGGCCACCCTCACGGTCAACCGGGAGCGGATGGAGGAGCTGGCGCCCGCCGGGTTCTCGCTCGCGACGGACATCGCGGAGTGGCTGGTCAAGCAGGGCGTGCCGTTCCGGGTGGCGCACGAGGTGGCCGGCGGGTGCGTGAAGGAGTGCGAGTCGCTCGGGATCGAGCTCGACGAGCTCACCGACGAGCAGTTCGCGAAGATCTCGGAGCACCTCACTCCCGAGGTCCGGACCGTGCTGAACGTGCCGGGGGCGCTCGCCTCCCGCAGCGGCCGCGGCGGCACCGCCCCCTCGGCTGTGGCGCTCCAGCTCACCGAGCTGAAGGCGGACCTGGTCATCCAGCACGCCTGGGCCACGCACAAGCAGTAGCCCCATGGCACCGCCGCCGTACGGCACAGGCCCGTACGGCGGCCCCCGTACCCCCGCGGCCCTGCGGCCCGCACGCCCGTCGGCCCTCCGGGCCCGGGCCCTGCACGTCCGCACGCCGCGGGATGCCCGGAGGGGCGGCCGGAGCCCTGCGCTCCGCCCGCCCCTCCGTCGTGTCCGCGCCCGGGCCCACACCCGCGCCCGCTCACGCGCGCTCAGCGCACCGGGTGCTCCGGCTCGTAGTTGGTCAGGACGCAGCCCTCCACCTGGGCCTTCTCCAGCCGGTACCCGGCGGGGGCCGAGAAGCCGGGCACGCAGTTCAGGTACAGGAACTGGAGCTGGTACAGGACGAACCGGGCCGAGGCGTTGTTGGTCTCCACGGCGACGTTCTCGCCGACGAGCAGCTTGCTGGCGGTCGCCCTCAGCCTCCCGTCGTCCTTCAGGTCGGCCTGCTGGGCGGCCTTCGCCTTCGTCTGGAGCTTCTTCATGTCGCCGACGGTGTCGAGCCAGCTGAGGTCGTGGGCGCGCCGCTCACCCGCCGGCTGGCCACACAGCGCCCGCCCGGTCACGCCCCAGTCCAGTGCGTTGCCCTTGACCACCGGCTGGTAGTCGATGGACTCGATCGCCACCGCCTCGGGGTCGGTGGAGAAGTGCTCCTTGCAGGCCAGGGGGCTGTTGTTCACGAGCGTGCGGAGCTCGGCGATGCTGCCCGCGCGCGCAAGCCCGAGGCTGCCGGTGGCCGGCTGGCCGGGCTTGCCGTCCGGGCCTTCCTGTGGGGTCTCGAAGTTCGGGCTGCCCTTGCCGTCCTTGGCGGAGACGAAGTCGGTGAGGCCGCAGCCCTCCACGAGCGGCTTCTCGTACTTGTACCCGTCGGGTGTCCTGCCGCTCGGGTTGCAGACGAGGACGCGCATCTCGGAGCGCACCAGGGCCATGGAGGTCTTCGGCAGGGTGGGGAAGGCGACGAAGCCCTTGCCGATGAGGACGTTGCTGAAGAGCCCGTACGCCCCGTCGCCACCGGCGATCTTGTCCATGACGTACTGCTTGTAGCCCGCCTGGAACTCCTTCATGTCCTTGGGGACGGCGATGACGATGTCGCTCTTGTCGGCCGTGGTGCTGCAGACACCGATCTCCGTCACCGACCACTGCCCGACCTTCGGGAAGTCGCCGCTCGGGATCCTCGGGTCGTCGGCCTTCGAGCTCAGGTTCTCGCAGCCCGCCCATTCGCGCATGTACTGCTGCGCCTTGACGAGCGGGCCGTCGCCGGCGGCGCCCTCGGCCGCTGCGGGGGAGGCGGTGGAGGCGGGTGTGCCCGGTGGTGCCGCCTGGCCGCCGCCTCCCTTGCATGCGGGCAGCACGGCGAGGCAGGTGAGGGCGGCGGTCATGGCGAGGATCCGCTGGATGCGCATGGGTCGCTTTCGTCGGACGGAAGATCGCAGGGGTGGCATGCGCATGCTATGGCGGCGGGACGAGCGTGATCAAAACCGCCGCCCCTCACCGCACCCCTGCGCGCCCCTCACGCCGCCCAGTCCGCCAGCGTGTCGAAGTCGCTGCGCGTGAGCCCGACTTGCTCGTCGATGCGCAGCAACAGCGCCCGCGCCGGGTGGCGTTGGTCGACGTACTCCCGGTCCATGGCGGTGATGTCGTCGTCGATCCACGCGAACTCCCGCTCGCCCGCGTACTCCAGGATGTACTGCGTCTTCCAGAAGGTGCCGCGCGGGGCGCGCCCGTGCATCTGCGGCCAGTCGATGTACGGCAGCCGCGGCAGGCCCAGGTGCGGGGCGATCCAGTCGTTCGCCTCGTCCTTCCAGGTCGTCGCCCACACCAGCTCGTAGGTGTCCGCCAGCTCGAGCAGGTCCGCCCCGTGGTCGGGGTTCAGCCACACGCGCAGCGGCTTGCGGCTCTCGGCCTCGGTCCAGCCGGTGGGGCGCATGCGGTGGGTGGTGTATCCGTCGGGGCGGCGCTGGGGCTGGGCCGCGTAGGGGTTCAGCGGGCCGTCCACGTCGATCAGGAGCAGCGGCTTCGGCGTCATGTACACAGCATTCCTCTCAGGGGTGCCCACGGGCACCCGAAATAAAATGAGACATGTACGTCTCATTTGGTGTAACGTTGTCTCATGGCCATGGATCGTGACCAGGTGCTCCGCGACGCCGCGGCCCTGCTCTCCCGCAAGTCGACCGCCACGATGGACGAGGTCGCCCGCGCCGCAGGCATCGGGCGCGCCACCCTCCACCGGCACTTCGCCGGGCGCGACGCCCTCGTACGGGCCCTGGAGGAACTCGCCATCCGCGAGTTCGAAGGGGCCTTCGACCGCGCCCGCCTCGACGAGGGCACCGCGGTCGACGCGCTGCGCCGGCTCGTCGCGGAGAGCGAGACCAACGCCCAGCTGCTGGCCTTCCTCGTCACCGAGAACCAGCTCTTCGAGGGCGAGCAGGTCAATGAGGGCTGGGCCCGGCTCGACGCCCGCGTCAGCGCGCTCTTCCGACGCGGCCAGGCCGAGGGCGACATCCGGATCGACCTGAGCCCCGCATGGCTCACCGAGGCCCTCTACGGCCTCATCGGCACCTACGCCTGGGCCGTCACGGACGGCCGGGTCGCCGCCAAGGACTTCCAATACATGATCACCGAGCTGTTGCTCGGTGGCGCCAGACGGAGTGATAGGACATGACCAGGACCGAGCAGCTGAAGCCCCGTACGGGGGCGGAGGTCACCGGTGGCGGCGGCAGCCGCGGGCGCTGGCTCGCGCTCGCCGTGCTGGTGCTCGCCGTCCTCCTCGTCGCCGTCGACGCCACCGTCCTCGGCCTCGCCACCCCGTCCCTCTCCGAGGAACTCAAGCCGTCCGGCACGCAGCTGCTGTGGATCGGCGACATCTACTCGTTCGTCATCGCCGGCCTGCTCGTCTCCATGGGCTCCCTCGGTGACCGAATAGGGCGCAAGAAGCTGCTCCTGATGGGCGCGACCGCCTTCGGCGCGGTCTCCGTCCTCACGGCCTGCGCCACCAGCCCCGAGATGATGATCGTGGCCCGGGCCCTGCTCGGCGTGGCCGGCGCGACCCTGATGCCGTCCACCCTGGCGCTGATCCGGAACATCTTCTCCGACCCGCGCGAGCGCAGCCTCGCCATAGGCATCTGGGGCGCCACCGCCTCCGCCGGTGCAGCCGTCGGCCCCGTCGTCGGCGGTGCGCTGCTCCAGCACTTCTACTGGGGCTCGGTCTTCCTGATCAACCTCCCCGTGATGATCGTCCTGGTCGTCGTCGGCGTCAAGCTGCTGCCCGAGTCCAAGAACCCGGTCGCCGGGCCCTGGGACCTGCTCAGCGTCGGCCTCTCCCTCGTCGGCGTCATCGGCGTCGTCTACGCCGTCAAGGAAGCCGCCACCCACGGCCCGACCCCGCAGGTGGCGCTCGCCGCCGCCGTCGGCGCGGCCGCCCTGTACGCCTTCGTGCGCCGCCAGTTCACGCTGCCCGCGCCGCTGCTCGACATGCGGCTGTTCAAGGACCGCGGGTTCTCCGGCGCCGTCGTCGCCGACCTGCTGACCGTCTTCGGGCTGTCCGGACTGCTGTTCTTCCTCTCGCAGTTCCTCCAGCTCGTCCAGGGCCGCGAGCCGCTGGAGGCCGGTCTCGCCGAACTGCCCACCGCCGTCGGCGCGGTGGTCACCGGTCTGGTCGCCGGTCACGTGGCCCGCCGGTTCGCCGTCCGCAGGGTCGTCGCCGGCGGCCTCGGCGCCATCGGCCTGGCGCTCGGCGCGCTCACCCTGGTCCACCAGGACAGCGGCTACCCGCTGCTCGGCGTGTCCCTGCTGATCGTCGGCCTCGGCGCGGGCTTCTCCTTCACCGTCACCGCCGACGTGATCCTCTCCAGCGTGCCCAAGGAGCAGGCCGGCGCCGCCTCGGCCGTCTCCGAGACGGCGTACGAGCTGGGCGCCGCCCTCGGCATCGCCCTCCTCGGCTCCATCGTCACCGGCGTCTACCAGGGCTTCACCGCCCCCGCCACGGTCCCCGCCCCGGTCGCCGAGGCCGCGCACGACTCCCTCGGCGGCGCCGTCGAGGCCGCCAGGGCTCTGGACCCGCAGACCGCCCACACCATGGTCGGCGCCGCCCAGGAGGCCTTCGTGGACGGACTGCGCCTCGCCTCCGGCGTCAGCGCGGTCGTCCTGCTGGCCACGGCCGTCGCCGCCTGGTTCCTGCTCAAGGGGCAGAGGCTCCAGGACGGCGTGGAGCACTGACGCAACGCCAAGGGAGAGCCCTCCCCACGGAATTGACAGTCCGTCGGGGCGGGGGACACCATCCGGGCGATGGAGATCACAGACCTGACCCCCGCCGAACGCCGGGTGTGGGAGGCCTTCCCGCGCGGTGAGGGCGTCGACTTCCGCGAGAGCCCCGACGAGCCCTCCGAGGGCGGCGCCTCCTGGGGCCCCGAGCGCACCGTACGCGCGGAGGTGCTGCGGGCCCTGCTGGTCGCCGGCCCGACGGAGCACGGCCGGGTCCCCGGCCTCAAGCTGTACGGCGCCCGGATCAGCGGCAAACTCGACCTGAAGTACGCGGTCGTGGACCACCCCGTCCGGATGCGCTCCTGCTGGTTCGAACGCAAGCCCATGATGTACGGCGCCCAGATGCGCGCCGTCGTCCTCGGCGACTCCACCCTGCCCGGGCTCACCGCCGCCACCGTACGGGTGGACGTCGTCCTGCGGCTCTCCCGCTGCACCATCAGCGGCCCCGTCCGGCTGGCCGGCGCGCGGATCACGGGCGGGCTCTTCCTCCAGGGGGCGGTGATCCGGTCCGGCAGCCTCCCCGACGAGGCCGACGAACCGCCGCTCCAGCTCAACCACGCCGACATAAGCACCGACATCATCGCCGACGACCTCACCGTCCACGGCCAGATCCGCATCAACGGCGCCACCGTCGCCGGCCAGATCAGCCTGGACCGGGCCAGGCTGATCAACCCGGGCGGGATCGCCCTGCACGCCGAGACCGTCTCCGTCGGCACCGACCTGCGCGGCCACCGGCTCCAGGCCGACGGGATGGTCAACCTCACCGGCGCCCGGATCCCCGGCCAGCTGATGCTGACCCGCGCCCGGCTGGCCAACCCCGACGGGGTGGCCCTGCGGGCCTCCAGCTGCCAGATCGGCGAGCTGTGGCTCCGCAAGTGCCCGCCCATCGACGGCATCGTCAACCTGCGCCGCAGCCAGCTGGACATGCTGTACGCCGAACCCGGTGTCTGGCCGCCCGTGGTCCGCGCCGAGGGGCTCACGTACCGGGTGCTGCACCCGCACCTGCCCGCCGAGGAGCGGCTGCCGCTGCCGGAACGCGAGGAGAGCGGCTACCTCCCGTACGCCTACGAGCAGCTCGCCGCGGCCTACCGCACGGTCGGCGACGAGGCGGGCGCCCGGACGGTCCAGCTCGCCAAGCTCCGCCGGCACCGGCGCACCCTGCCCCGGCACACCCGGCTGTGGGGGCTGCTCCAGGACGGCACCGTCGGCTACGGCTTCCGGCCGCTGCGCGCGGCCGGCTGGCTCCTGCTGCTGGTGCTGACGGGGTGGGTCGCGTACGGCCTCCACCACCCCAGGCCGCTGAAGCCGGGGGAGGCCCCCGACTTCAACCCGCTCTTCTACACGATCGACCTGCTGCTGCCGATCATCGGCTTCGGGCAGGAGGAGGCCTTCGCGCCGGCCGGCTGGTACCAGTGGCTGTCGTACCTGCTGATCGTGACCGGCTGGATCCTCGCCACGACGACCGCGGCGGGCGTCAGCCGGTCACTTCGGCGCCAGTAGGGGAGTGCCGGGGAGGGTCAGGCGGCCTTCGCCTTGGTGGCGTACATGTCCACGTACTCCTGGCCCGACAGCCGCATGACCTCGGCCATCACCGAGTCGGTGACCGCGCGCAGCACGTACCGGTCGCGGTCCATGCCGTCGTAGCGGGAGAACTCCATCGCCTCGCCGAAGCGGATGGTGACCCGGCCCGGGCGGGGCATGCCCTTGCCGCCGGGCTGGAGCTTGTCGGTGCCGATCACCGCGAACGGGACGACCGGGGCGCCGGTCATCAGGGTGAGGCGGGCGATGCCGGTGCGGCCGCGGTAGAGGCGGCCGTCGGGGGAGCGGGTGCCCTCCGGGTAGATCCCGAAGATCTTGCCCTCCTCCAGGATCCGGCGGCCGGTCATGAGGGCCGCGACGCCGCCGTTGGCGCCGTCCCGGTCGACCGGGATCATGCCGGACCCGGTGAAGAACCAGGCCATGGCGCGGCCCTTGATGCCCTTGCCCGTCACGTACTCGTCCTTGCCGATGAAGTGGACCGTGCGGTCGCACACCAGCGGCAGGATCATCGAGTCGATGAAGGTGAGGTGGTTGCCCGCCAGGATCACCGGACCGGATCCCGGGATGTTCTCGATGCCCTCCACCCGGGTACGGAACATCATGCGCATGACCGGTCCGACAGTGGCCTTGATGAGCGCGGTACGGAACAACGTGAGCCCTCCGGCATCCATAAAGCGGCAACGCACGACGCGGCGGCCGTGCAGGTGAGGACGATACTCGCGGGTCAGCTCTGATCGCACATCGGGTTCACCCGGTGGAAACGCAGTGTTGACGCACGTTTGAGCCATGTTTGACCCGTTCCCCCCTGTCCGTCACCATCCCCTGCCTACGATCGGCTCTCCTCTCACACCAAGGAGTGGCACAGATGACGCAGGGTGGGGCAGCGCGGCGTACGGTCCTGGGGGCCGCCGTCCTGGCGGCGGGGGCCGGCGTGGCGGGACTCTCCGCGGGACCCGCGGCCGCGGCGGAGGCCGGGGAGCCGCAGGCGCCGGGACAGCCGGGACAGCCGGGGCAGTCGTCGGACACGGAGCGGTCGCGCCACGGTGGCGGCTACAAGGACCTCCCGGTGCCGCTGGTCATCGGCCACCGCGGCGCCTGCGGGTACCGGCCCGAGCACACCCTGGGCTCGTACGCCCTCGCCCTCGACCTGGGTGCCGACGTCGTCGAGCAGGACCTGGTCCCGACGCGGGACGGCCATCTGGTGTGCCGTCACGAGAACGAGATCGGCGGCACCACCGACGTCGCCGACCGCCGCGAGTTCGCCTCCCGGCGTACGACCAAGACGGTCGACGGGGTCGCGGTCACCGGCTGGTTCACCGAGGACTTCACCCTCGCCGAGCTGAAGACCCTGCGGGCGAAGGAACGCATCCCCGCCGTGCGCCAGCGCGGCACCCTGTACGACGGCCGCTGGGACGTGCCCACCTTCGAGGAGGTGCTGCGCTGGGCCGAGCAGGAGGGCAAGCGCCGCGGCAGGCGCATCTGGCTGCACGTGGAGACCAAGCACCCCACCTACTTCCGGGGCCTCGGGCTCGGCCTGGAGGAGCCCCTCGCCCGGCTGTTGCGCCGGTACGGCCGCGACGGGCGCACCGCCCCGGTGTTCCTGCAGTCCTTCGAGCCGTCCAGCATCCAGCGCCTGGGCCGGCTGGTCGCGGCGCCCCGCGTGGTCCTGCTCGGGGCCGCGAACACCCGGCCCTGGGACTTCGAGGCGGCGGGGGACCGGCGTACGGTCGCGGACCTGGTCACGCCCGAGGGGCTGAAGTGGATCGCCGGCTTCGCCCAGGGCATCGGCCCGACCATGGACCTGATCCTGCCGCGCGATGCGGCGGACCGGCTCGGCGCCCCGACCACCCTGGTCAAGGACGCGCACGCGCAGGGCCTGGTGCTGCACCCCTACACCGCGCGCAACGAGAACAGCTTCCTGCCGGCCGAGTACCGCAAGGGCGCCGACCCGGCGGCGTACGGAGATGCCTTCGGGGCCTTCCGCAAGTACTTCGAGCAGGGCATCGACGGCATCTTCACGGACAACCCGGACACCGGCCTGCTCGCGGCGGAGGACTTCCGCCCGGGGCGCGGCCGGTAGACCCCCCAGGGCATCGACGGGACGGCCGCAAAGCGGAATATCCCGTTCGGGTGGGCTGCGTCGGGCGGGGAAACCGCCGGGCGCAGCTCGCGCGTCCCGCCCGGCATGGACCTGCTGAAGGACTCCGACCTCCTGAACCAACTGGGCCCGCTGCTCTCCGCCGAGGCGGCCGCGGAGGCCCCGGGCGCCGGTGTGGAAGCCGCCGACCTGGAACAAGCCGTCTGGGTCAGGCTGCTGGAGCGCGGCCCCGCCCCGGCCCCCGCCGAGCCGGCCCGCTGGCTGCGCCGGGCCGTGCGCGCCGAGGCGCGTGTCGCCCGGCGCCGCGCCCGCCGGGAGATCCCCTACGGCTGCCGGCCCGGGAACGCCGGAGCCGCACCCGAAGAGGCCCTGCTGCACGGCGAGGACACCCGGGCCCTCCGATCGGCGGTCGCCCGATTGCCCGGACGCTGTCCGGAGCTCATCCGGGCACTTCTGTCGCCCAGAGACCTGACTTACCGTGAAATCGCAGGAGAGTTGGGTATCTCACAAGGAAGTTTGGGACCCGTCCGTTCCCGTTGCCTGGGATGTCTGCGCAGAATGCTCGCGTCGGAGGTTGCGGCTCCCCGCCCGCGGGGAAGGGAGCGGTAGACCAATGGGCTACCAGGTGAGCGGGAGGCATGCGCACATGGGCATGAGCGTGACCATTTCGGCGGCGGGCGCCGAGGACACCGAACAGATCCTCAAACTCCAGTACCTGGCGTTCCAGCGCGAGGCCGAGCTGTACGGCAACTACCGCATCGAGCCGCTCACCCAGACACTCGACTCCCTCAGGGCCGAGCTCGCCTCGGACACCGTGCTCGTGGCCCGCCTCGGCGACGAGGTGGTCGGCACCGTGCGCGGCCGCGTCGACGAGGAGGGCGTCGGCAGCATCGCCAAACTCTGCGTGCACCCGCGGCTCCAGGGGCACGGCCTCGGCGCCCGGCTGCTGAGCGCTGCGGAGAAGGCCCTGAAGGGCCACGGCGAGCCCACCCGCTTCCGCCTGCACACCGGCCACAAGAGCGAGTCCAACCTGCGCCTGTACCGCAAGGCCGGCTACGTACAGGTCGGCGGCCGCACGGCCGACGACGGCGTGAAGCTGGTGATCCTGGAGAAGGAGGCGGGCGCCGCCGACTTCGCGGTCAGCGCCTGACACAGGGCCGGCGCCTGATCCGCGGTCAGCGCCTGACGCGCGGTCAGTGCCGGTTGCGGCGCAGCCAGAGCATCCCGGTGACCGGCAGGATCACCGGGATGAACAGGTAGCCCATGCCGAACTGGGACCACACGGTGCTGTCGGGGAAGGACTCGGGGCGCACCAGCGTCCAGGTGCCCACGATGAGTACGCCGGCCAGCTCGGCGGCGCAGCACACCCGCGCCGCCCGGCGGGCCGTCTCCCCGCCGCGCACCAGGGAGTACGTGATGAAGCAGTACACCAGCGCGGCCAGGCCGGTCAGCGTGTACGGCAGCGGGGCCCGGTCGAACTCGGTGGAGATCTGGTAGACCGAGCGCGACACCGCGCCGACGGTGATCACCCCGTACACCCAGACCAGCAGCAGCCCGGGTCCGGAGACCAGCCGCTTGCGCGGGGCCGGTGCGGCGGAGCCGGCGGGAGCGGCCGGCTCGGCGGCGGAGCCGGGAGTCGGCTCGGCGGTCTTGTCGGTGTCAGGCACCGGGGGTCCCCCAGATGTCGTAGAGCCGTACTTCCAGGACGGCGAGGACGACCGCGCCGGCGGCCACCGTCACCGAACCCCACTTGGTCCGCTCCGTCAGCGAGAGCAGCCCGGCGGCCGGGACCGCCGCGAAGGCGCCGACCAGGTAGGCAACGAAGATCACCGAGCCCTCGTCGGGCCGCTTGCCCTGGGCCAGGTGGACCAGGCCGATCGCGAGCTGGGCCAGGACCAGCAGGGTCACGACACCCATGCCGATGAAGTGCCAGTCCTTGGTGGGCTGGTTCCGCAGCGAGGCGAAACCGCACCAGGCGGCGAGGGCGAGTGCGGCCACACCGATGGCCGCCGTCAGGGCGTCGAGCATGCAGGGAGCGTAGTACGGGCCCGTCGGCCGGGTGCGCCCGCCCCTGGGCCCCGGCGGCCCCAGGGGGCGGCCCCGCGCGGTCGGCGTCTCCGCCGCGGCGGCAGTGGTCTTGACCACAGCGCGGGCCGCCCGGTGGTGCGGTGCACCGCTGGGCGTGGGCCTCTCGTACGGGCGCTGCGGGCACTGTCCGTGCAGCTCAGCGCCCTGCCCGGCTCGCGGGACAGAGAGGCGGGGCTGACCGGTCCCGTCCGAAATGCGATCAGGTTCTGTCCGCTATCCGGACAGTTTTGATCGCTGAAGGGATATGTCTGCTTTACTGGGGCCCATGACCACGACGAGCAGCCGCACCCTTGCGACCGAGGCGACGATGACGCCCGGTGCTCGTTGTATGTGTCGAATGTGCGCCTTCTGAGGGCCCCTTTCCTCCCGTCCCGCGCCCCGAAGCGAGACCGGCCGAGCCCGTCCGCCCCGCCGCTGAAACACCAGCACGGACCGGACCGCTCCTGCCCCGCGCATGCGTGAAAACCGCCGACAACGTCCGGTTCGACCCGTATCGCGTCCCCAGATGTTTGCCCCGTGCCCGGCGCACCGCAACGCCGCGCACTCGACAGCGACGGAATTCCTGTGATCACCACATCGGGCCTCACGAAGGTCTACCAGTCCCGTGGCCGCGACGTCACAGCCCTGGACGGCGTCGACCTCCACGTCCGCGAGGGCGAGGTCTACGGCGTCATCGGCCAGAGCGGCGCCGGCAAGTCCTCCCTCATCCGCTGCGTGAACCTGCTGGAACGCCCCACCTCCGGCACCGTGACCGTCGACGGCGTCGACCTCACCGCCCTCGCCGGCCGCGGCCGCCGCGCCGGCAAGGAGCTGCGCGAGGCCCGCAGCCGCATCGGCATGGTCTTCCAGCACTTCAACCTGCTGTCCTCGCGCACCGTCCAGGCCAACATCGAGCTCCCCCTGGAGATCCTCGGCGTCTCCGGCCGCGAGCGCTCCCGCAAGGCCCTCGAACTCCTCGACCTCGTCGGCCTCTCCGACAAGGCCAAGGCCTACCCCGGCCAGCTCTCCGGCGGCCAGAAGCAGCGCGTCGGCATCGCCCGCGCCCTGGCCGGCGACCCCAAGGTGCTCCTCTCCGACGAGGCCACCAGCGCCCTGGACCCCGAGACCACCCGCTCGATCCTGCAGCTGCTGCGCGACCTCAACCGCCAGCTCGGCCTGACCGTCCTGCTCATCACGCACGAGATGGACGTCGTCAAGACCATCTGCGACTCCGCCGCCCTCATGAAGCAGGGCCGGATCGTCGAGTCGGGCACCGTCTCCGAACTGCTCGCCACCCCTGGATCAGAACTCGCCGAGGAGCTCTTCCCCGTGAGCGGAACCGCCACCGGACCCGACCGCACCGTCGTCGACGTCACCTTCCACGGCGAGGCCGCCACCCAGCCGGTCATCTCCCAGCTGTCGCGCACGTACAACATCGACATCTCGATCCTCGGCGCCGCGATGGACACCGTCGCCGGCCGCCAGATCGGCCGCATGCGCATCGAACTGCCCGGACGGTACGAGGACAACGTCGTCCCCGTCGGCTTCCTGCGCGAGCAGGGCCTCCAGGTCGAGGTCGTCGCCGACGACGTCGACGCCGAACTCGCCCAGCTCGTCAAGGACGGTGCCCAGTGACCTGGTCGGAGATGCAGCCCCTGCTCGGCCAGGGCACGTACGACACCCTCTACATGGTGCTGTGGTCCACGCTGGTGACCGTCCTCGGCGGACTGCCCGTCGGCATCCTCCTCGTCCTCACCGACAAGGGCGGCCTCCTGCAGAACCGGCCGCTCAACAAGGTCCTCGGCGTGATCGTGAACATCGGCCGCTCGCTGCCGTTCATCATCCTGCTGATCGCCCTGATCCCGGTCACCACCGCCGTCGTCGGCACCTTCATCGGCCCCACCGCCATGATCGTCCCGCTCGCCATCGGCGCCATCCCGTTCTTCGCCCGCCTCGTCGAGACGGCCGTCCGCGAGGTGGACCACGGACTGGTCGAGGCCGTCGAGTCCATGGGCGGCGGCATCCCGACCATCGTCGGCAAGGTGCTCCTGCCCCAGGCCCTGCCCTCGCTGGTCGCCGGCGTCACCACGACCCTGATCACCCTCGTCGGCTACTCCGCCATGGCCGGCGCCGTCGGCGGCGAAGGCCTCGGCTCCAAGGCCGTCACCTACGGCTTCCAGCGCTTCGAGACCGGCTTCATGCTCGCCACCGTCGTGATCCTGATCGCCATCGTCACGGTGATCCAGCTCATCGGCGACGGCGTCGTACGCCTCCTCGCCCGCCGGGGCCGCACCGCCTGACCGGCGGCCGGGACACCCACCCCTGCGCCCACAGGGTCACCCCTCACAAGACCACCCCACCCCCACAAAGCCCGCACTTGTCGTGCTTGGGCCTCCACCCGCAAGAACCGCGCACGATCTGCGCACTTGCACCGCAATGAAAGGCACTCTTCGTGCGTAAGAACATCAAGCTCACCGCCTTCGCCGCCGCCACCGCCGCGCTCGCCCTCGGCCTCACCGCCTGCGGCAGCTCCTCCGACCCGTCCTCGGGCCAGGCCGGCGGCGCCCAGGCCGACGAGAGCAAGCCCCTCGTCGTCGCGGCCTCCCCGAGCCCGCACGCCGACATCCTGAACTTCGTCAAGGACAAGCTCGCGGCCAAGGAAGGCCTCAAGCTGGAGGTCAAGGAGTTCACCGACTACGTCCTGCCCAACACCGCCACCGAGCAGGGCCAGGTCGGCGCCAACTTCTTCCAGCACAAGCCGTACCTCGACGACTTCAACAAGAAGAACGGCACCCACATCGTGCCCGTCGTGAACGTGCACCTGGAGCCCCTCGGCCTCTACTCCAAGAAGGTCAAGGCCCTCACCGACATCAAGGCCGGCCAGACCATCGCCGTCCCCAACGACACCACCAACGAGGGCCGCGCCCTCCAGCTCCTCGCCGCGAACAACCTGATCACCCTCAAGGAAGGCGTCGGCACCAGCGCCAAGCTGTCCGATATCGCCGACAAGAAGGGCCTGGAGTTCAAGGAGCTGGAGGCCGCCACCGTCCCGCGCGCCCTCAACGACGTCGACGCCGCCGTCATCAACGGCAACTACGCCCTGGAGGCCAAGCTCAACCCGGCCAAGGATTCCCTCGCCCTGGAGAAGGCCGAGAACAACCCGTACGCCAACTTCCTCGCGGTCAAGGCCGGCAACGAGAAGGACCCGCGCGTCGAGAAGCTCGCCAAGCTCCTCAACTCCGACGAGGTCAAGAAGTTCATCGAGGAGAAGTACCAGGGCTCGGTCATCCCCGCCTTCGGCGCCCCGAAGTCCTGACCCGCCGCGCCCCGCGCGCCCCGGCGCCACCCCGGCACCCGGCCCGCGCACCCCGGCACCCGGCCCGGACAACCGGACACCCGGCCCCGCACGCCCTCCCGGGCGGGCGGGGCCGCGGCCTGCCCGCTTCCGGGCAGGGGCGGCCATGCACATCCGCCGGGCGATGCTGCATGCTGTGGCTGGACGGCCCGCACGACGGCGCCCCCGCCCACCCGGTCCCGCACCACGGTCGCCCCACCTCTCAGGCATGGAGCTGCGCATGACTACCACCTTCCCGGACGTCACCATCAGCACGGACCGGCTGGTGCTGCGCCCCTTCGACGTGGAGGACGTCACCGCGCTCGCCGAGATGATGAACGACGAGCACATCACCGCCTGGACCTCCGTACCGCACCCCTACACCCACGCCGACGCCCACGGCTGGGCCACCCGCCACTCCCACGCCGAACGCACCGAGGGCCGCGGCATCGTCTTCGCCGTCGCCGAGTTCCTCACCCAGCGCCTCGTCGGCATCGTGCACCTGCAGAACACCAACTGGCGCACCCGCAGCACCGAGGTCGGCTACGTCACCGCCCCCTGGGCCCGCGGCGAGGGCTACGCCAGCGAGTCCGTCCTCGCCGTCGCCCAGTGGCTCTTCCGCGACCAGGGCTTCGAACGCCTCGAACTGCGCACCGCCGCCGACAACACCGCCTCCCAGCAGGTCGCCCAGAAGATCGGCTGCATCAGCGAGGGCGTCCTGCGCAACGCATGGATAGTGCGCACCCAGAACGCCGACGGCACCTGGAGCGACACCCGCACCGACCTCATCGTCTGGAGCCTCCTGCCCGAGGACCTCGACGACCTGGACGAACTCGACGAATACGGCATGCAGGACGGCTACGGATACGCCGTCGCCCGGCAGGCAGACGCCGGCGGCCACCGCGTCGGCGCCGACTGGAACTGACCCGGCGGCCGGGGAGCGGGTAGTCTCACCGAGCAGCCCGGGCCCCCGCGCGCCCCACGAACTGCGCCCCCCGCGAACTGCGCCCGCCCCACCACGCACCGCGCCCGCCCCCCACCCCAGGAGACTGACGACGATGGCCGACCGGGTCACGGTGATCGGCTGGGACGGCTCCCCCCTGACCGCGGCCGCCCGGTCCGCGCTCTCGGCCGCCACCCTCGTCGCCGGCGCCGCCCACCACCTGGCCCTCCCCGAGGTCCCGCCCGCCGCCGAACGCATCCGCCTCGGCAGCCTCGGCCTCGCCGCCCGCCGCATCGCCGGCCACCGCGGCACCGCCGTCGTCTTCGCCGACGGCGACCCCGGCTTCTTCGGCGCCGTACGCACCCTGCGCGCCCCCGAGCACGGCCTCGAGGTCGAAGTCGTCCCCGCCGTCTCCGCCGTCGCCGCCGCCTTCGCCCGCGCCGGCATGCCCTGGGACGACGCCCAGGTCGTCGTCGCCCACCCCCGCACCCTGCGCCGCGCCGTCAACGTCTGCCGCGCCCACGGCAAGGTCGCCGTCCTCACCTCGCCCGGCGCCGGCCCCGCCGAACTCGCCCTGCTGCTCGGGCCCGTCCACCGCACCTTCGTCATCTGCGAGGAACTCGGCACCGCCCGCGAGCAGGTGACCGTGGTCACCTCCGACCGGGCCGCCGACCACAGCTGGCGCGACCCCAACGTCGTCATCGTCATCGGCGGAACCGCAGCACACCCCGGACCGGCCGCGCCCGGCGCCGCCGGCGCGCAGGGCGCGTACGGCGGGCAGGGCACCTACGGCGGCCACGGCGCACACGGCGCATACGGGGCGCACGCTGGGCAGCCCCACGCCGCCGACCCCGCCTGGCTCCTCGGCCACCACCCCGCCCGCACCGCCGAACGCGGCTGGGCCCGCCCGCACCCCGACGCCGGCGAGGGCGAGTCCGCCCCGCTGCGCGCCGCCCAGCTCGCCCGCCTCGGCCCGCGCACCGGCGACCTCGTCTGGGACATCGGCACCGGCACCGGCGCCCTCGCCGTCGAGGCCGCCGCCTTCGGCGCCGCCGTCATCGCCGTCGACGCCGACCCCCGCGCCTGCGAACGCGCCACCGCCGCCGCCCGCCGGCGCGGCGTACAGCTCCAGGTCGTCACCGGGCGCGCCCCCCACGTCCTGGAGGACCTCCCCGAGCCGGACGTCGTCCGCGTCGGTGGAGGGGGCGCCGAGGTCGTCGCCGCCGTCGCCGAGCGCCGCCCCGAACGGATCGTCAGCCACGCCTCCACGCGCGACGAGGCCGAGGCGATCGGCCGCGCCCTCGCCGGCGGCGGCTACACCGTCGAATGCGCCCTGCTCCAGTCCGTCGGCCTCGACCCGCGCACCTGGGACGAACAGGACCGTACCGTCGTGTTCCTCCTGGCAGCCGAACGCCCGGTGAACCGCTAGGCCACGGGCCGGGGTAGGCTGGCCGATCGTCGTACTGCCCTGGTATGCCCCGGGGTGACGGCACAGGAAGACACGCGACGTGGCGCAGTCCACAGCAGACCGTGGCGGTTTCGGCCGCCATGGTGGCGAACGGGCGCGACAATGCTTACTGGTTGTCGCACAGGACGTACGCGAGACAACGCGTCGCACGGCAACCCCGCTCGTTGGTCATGTGGGCGCCGGGCGAACGAAGAGGCAACACGATGGGCGAGGGGTACGCATGACTGACGCCGGCCAGGTACCGGGCGAGGGACTCCCGGACAACGCGGGCATGGTGGATCAGCAGGGCATTCCCGCTGCGGCCCCGCAGCCGGGCGCCGTCCCCGCTCCCGCCCCGGGGGGCTACGCCTTCCAGGACCTCGTGGACAACCCGGCCGAGGCGGAGGACGAGGAACTGCTGCTGATGCCGAGCGGCCACGGGCAGGGCTCGTGGAGCGACCCGCAGGTCGTGCCGCCCGCACCCGTCTTCCCCGTCGAGACCTCCTACGGCGACGCCCCGTACGCCGAATACCCCGAGGCGCAGGCCGCGTACGCCGAGCCCGCCTACCCCGCTCCCGCCGACGCCCCCGGCTTCCCCGACCCGGCCGCCGCCGAGGCCCCGTACGCCGCGGGCGCCCACGAGGCCGGCGGCCGCGACTCCGGTGCCCTCGACCTCGGCGGGCTCCTCGCCCCGCCGCCGGCCGGCGCCGTGCCCCCCGCCTCGCCGATCGCCCCGGTGGCGGCCGGCCGCCGTCCGCTGCACATGGGCCCGCCCGTGCCCGATGCCACCGGCGGCGTCGTCCGCTCCCTCGCCGACCGCGGCCCGGCCGCGCCGGTCCCGCCCGCCGCGGCCGTGGCGGGCGGCCCCGTCGCGCCGACGCCGACGCCGACGCCGACGCCGATGCCGGTGCGGCATCCCGGACCGCCGACCACCGGCCCGGAATACCTGGACGTGCCGCGGCCCGACGCTGCCGCCGCGGCGGGCGCACCGCAGCAGCTCGGCGAGATCCCGCCGCAGGCCGGCGCGCCGTGGGGCGCGCAGCCGGAGCCCCAGCCGGGGGTCGGGGTGCCCGCCGAGGCCGTGGCCGTGGCCGGAGGCGTGCCTGCGCCCGGCCCTGACGCCATTGCCGTCGCCGTGCCTGCCCCTGGCCCTGAGGCCGTTGCCGTGCCTGCCCCCGGCCCTGACGCCGTGGCCGTGCCTGCCGCTGAGGCCGTCGCCGTGGCCGTGGCGCCCGCTGAGGCCGTGGCCGTGCCGGTGGCTGCCGTGCCGGTGGCCGAGGGTGCTGCCGTGCCCGCCGCCGAGGCCGTGGCCGGCGGCGAGGCCGCCGTGCCCGCGCCTGCCGAGGCCGTTGCCGTGGCCGCCGCCGAGGGCGTGCCCGCCCAGGCCGCCGCGGGGGAGCAGCAGCCGCAGCCCGTTCCCGGCCCCGAGGGCGTGCCCGCGCCGGAGGGCGCCGTCGTGCCTGAGGCCGCTCCGGTGGCCGCGGGCGTCGCCATGGCCGCCCCCGTCGCCGAGGCCGCCGTGCCCGCGGCCGAGGCCGCCGCGGCCCCGGAGGCCCCCGTCGCCGTAGCCCCCGAGGCCCCTGTTTCGGCCGAGGCGCCTGTTATCCCCGAGGCGCCGCAGCCCGAGCAGCAGTCCGCCGCGGCCCCCGCGCCCGAGGCCGTCGACCCGGCCACGGCGGAGGCCGTGGCTCCGGCCGCCGCCCCGGAGGCCGTGGAGGCCCCGGCCGCGCCCGCCGAGCCGGTCGCCGTACAGGCCGAACAGGCGCCCGCCGAGCCGGTGGCGCAGCCCCAGCCCGAGCCCCAGCCCGCGGAAGCGGTGGCCCAGCCTGCCGACGCCGCCCCGGAGCCCGTCGCCGCGGCCGCCGCGCCCACCGAGGAGCAGGCCGCCGCCCCCGAGGAAGCCGTGGCCGCCCAGGCCGACGACGCCCCCGAGGCGGTCCCGGCCGCCGCGCCCGAGGACGCCCCCGCCGACGAGGTCCCCGTGCCCTCCGCGGGCGAGGCCGCGCCGGGATACGCCGACGCCGAGCGCGAGGCCGTCCTGCGCGTCATGCGCGAGCGCCGCGACATCCGCAACGGCTTCCGCACCGACCCGATCCCCCACGAGGTGCTCCTGCGCGTCCTGGAGGCCGCGCACCACGCGCCCAGCGTGGGCCACTCCCAGCCGTGGGACTTCGTCGTCATCCGCTCCGCCGAGACCCGCCGGACGATGCACGAGCTCGCCCAGCGCCAGCGCGAGGCCTACGCGAAGTCGCTGCCCAAGGGCCGGGCGAAGCAGTTCAAGGAACTCAAGATCGAGGCCATCCTCGACACCCCGGTCAACATCGTCGTCACCGCCGACCCCACCCGCGGCGGCCGCCACACCCTCGGCCGGCACACCCAGCCGCAGATGGCCCCGTACTCCTCGGCCCTGGCCGTCGAGAACCTGTGGCTCGCCGCGCGCGCCGAAGGCCTCGGCGTCGGCTGGGTCAGCTTCTTCGACGAGCGCGAAATGGTCCGCGAGCTCGGCCTGCCCGAGCACCTCGAGGTCGTCGCGTACCTGTGCGTCGGCTACGTCGACGAGTTCCCGGAGGAGCCGGAGCTGATGCAGGCGGGCTGGTCCCAGCGCCGCCCGCTGGCCTGGGTCGTGCACGAGGAGACGTACGGGCGCCGCGCGCTGCCCGGCGAGGCCCCGCACGACCTGCTCTCCGAGACCGTCGCCGGCATCCGCCCCCTCGACGCGAAGGCGCTCGGCGAGGCCTGGGAGCGGCAGAAGCGCATGACGAAGCCCGCGGGCGCCCTCGGCATGCTGGAGATCATCTCCGCGCAGCTCGCCGGCCTCTCCCGGGTCTGCCCGCCGCCGATCCCGGAGCCCGCGGCCGTCGCGATCTTCGCCGGTGACCACGGCGTGCACGCCCAGGGCGTGACCCCGTGGCCGCAGGAGGTCACCACCCAGATGGTGGCCAACTTCCTGGGCGGCGGCGCCGTCTGCAACGCCTTCGCCAACCAGGTCGGCGCCGAGGTCTGCGTCGTCGACGTCGGCGTCAAGGGCGACCTGCCCGCCACCCCGGGCCTGCTGCCCCGCAAGGTCCGCCCGGGCACCGACGACCTCTCCGCCGGCCCCGCTATGAGCCGCGAGGACGCGATCGCCGCCATCGAGGTCGGCATCGAGACCGCCCGCGACCTCGTCGCGGCGGGCAACAAGGCCCTCCTGACGGGCGAGATGGGCATCGCGAACACCACCGTGTCCGCGGCCCTGATCTCCGTCTTCACGGGCGTCGACCCGTCCGAGGTCACGGGCCGGGGGACCGGCATCAACGACGAGACCCACGCCCGCAAGGTCGATGTCGTACGGCGCGCCCTGGAACTCCACCAGCCCGACCCGGCGGACCCGATCGGCGTCCTGGCGGCCATCGGCGGCCTGGAGCACGCGGCGATCGTCGGCCTCATCCTCGGCGGCGCCTCCCTGCGCACGCCGGTCATCCTGGACGGCGTCAGCGCCGGCGCGGCCGCCCTGGTGGCCCGCGCCATCGCCCCCGAGTCCCTGTCGGCGTGCATCGCGGGCCACCGCAGCGCCGAACCGGGCCACGTGGCCGCCCTGAACAAGCTCGGCCTGCGCCCCCTGGTCGACCTCGACCTCCGCCTCGGCGAGGGCACGGGCGCCCTCCTGGCCCTGCCCCTGGTCCAGAGCGCGGCCCGCGCGATGCACGAGGTCGCCACGTTCGACTCGGCGGGCGTGACGGAGAAGTAGCGGGGCGCAGCGCACGCGCTGCCGCGTCAGCCGGGGCCGGACACCATGGGGTGTCCGGCTTTGGCGTTTGTGCTGGGGCCCGCCATCTCCCCCTCGAGGCGTCGGGGGCCGGTCGGTGGCTGCCCACCCGCCGCCCCGGGGTCTGTGGCGGGCCGAGTGCCGAGGCGGGCCGGGGTCGGGGGTCGGCGGAACCGGGCGAGCGGAGAGGGCCAGCTCCCCGAAACCCAGTCGGGCGGGATCCGCTCCCCCCGCATCAGGGAGGGGATGGGGGTTTCCCGTCAGTCTCATCGTCCTTCCGTGGCGGGACGGCCTGTCAAGAGCGCTCCTTCGTCGCGTCGCTGCGCGATGGCCTTCGGCCACTCTTGACAGGCCGTCCCGCCACGGAAAAACGAAGACTGCCG
>NZ_JBEZVK010000083.1:0-24940 GCF_040636955.1 Streptomyces sp. NPDC032472 | reverse complement strand
GGAGCGCCCTTGACGAGCCGGCGCGAACCGAAAGGACAATGGGCGGCCGGGACGCCCCCGAGCACCCTCCGACCCCGGTCCACCGTGACCCCGTCACTCCCGGCACCGCCCAGCCCCTCAGGCCTGTTTCAGGGTGCGCTGCCGGCCGCGCCTCTGCCCCGCAGCCGCGCGCCGCCGAGCGGGCTCCCCCTCCGGCCCCCCGGCCAACGGACCGCCGCCGACCCGGCACACCCCACCCCACCCACCCCACCGCCCAACCTCCCACCCCGGAGCCCCCATGCACCCCACCCCCACCCCCACGCACACCCCCAACCCCCCAGCCCCCATACCCCCCCGCCCCGCCACCCCCCGCGACGTTCCCGAGCTCATCCGGCTGCGGGCCGTCGCGCTCGCTGCGCTCGGCGTCGAGCCCGGGGGTGACGATGCCGCCTGGCGGGACGTTGCCCGGGGGTGGTTCCTCGAGCGGATCGAAGAGCGCTCCGACGTGCACTGCCTCGTCGTCGGTGGGGAACCGGGAGAGCCCCTCGTCGCCAGCGGGATGGCCTGGGTGACGTACCACCTGCCCCGCCCCCAGTACACCGACGGACGGCGCGGCTACCTCGACGGCATCGTCACCGACGATGCCGCCCGCGGGCAGGGCCACGCCCGGCGGATCGTCGACGGGCTCGTCGCGTGGCTGAACGACAACGGGATCCACTACATCCAGCTGCACGCCAGCTCCGCCGGCGAGCCCGTCTACAAGGCGGCGGGCTTCGTCCCCGGCCACTTCCCCGGCATGGACCTGTTCACGACCCCGGCCGGCTGATCACCACCAGCCAGCTACCGCTGCACCTCCAACCGCCCGACCCTCCCCTTCTCCCCCGCCGCCCAGCAGCCCCCGTCGGCCGCGCAGTCGACCGTGTCGAACGAGCCCGGCTCCAGCCCCCGCCAGCTGCGTCCCCCGTCGGTGGTGACATCGGTCCCGGTGGGCCCCACCGCGAGGGCCACGGCCAGGGCGCCGGTGTGCGGGAGCCAGGCCGCCCCCGAGCGGTAGGCGGGCGGCGGGGTGGCGGCCGGGCTCCAGCTGCGGCCGGCGTCGGCCGAGACGGCGGCGGCCTGCGGGGAGGGCTGGCCGGTGCGGTAGTCGCCGCCGACCGCGAGGCCCGCCGTACGGTCGCGGAAGGCGAGGGCGAAGACTCCCCGGGCGGGGTCGCCCGCCGGGATGCCGGACTCGGTGGCCTGCCAGGTGCGGCCGCGGTCCGCCGAGTGCAGGATCCGGGCGACCGGGCCGCCGCCGGTGGCCAGCCACGCGTCGCGCGGCCCGGAGCTCACCAGGCACTGGCCGCTCGCCGCGAAGCCCGCCTCGCCGGGCAGCGCCTCGGGCATGCCCGTGCCCGGCAGCACCTGCCAGCTGCGGCCGCCGTCGTCGGTCGACAGGATGCGGAACCTGCTGTCCACGGGGTCGCTCACCGCCAGTCCGTGGCGGGAGTCGAAGAAGGTCAGGCAGTCGTAGAAGGCCCGGGGATCGGGATTGCGGTACGCCTCAGTCCAGGTCCTGCCGCCGTCCTCGGTGCGCAGCACCCGCGAGGCCTCGCCCTCCCCGATGGAGAGGGCGACCGCGCGCCGCGCGTCGAACGCCTCGATGTCGCGCAGTTCCAGGCCGTCCGCGGCCGCGCCCGGCGGGGAGACGTCCTGCCAGCTGCGGCCGCCGTCCACGGTGCGCAGCACCGTGCCCTTGGACCCGGCCACCCAGGCCGTGCTGCGGCTGACCGCGGCGAGCCCGCGGAAGCGGGCGTCCTTGCCGGTCGCCTTGAGGGCCCAGCCCACGCCCCGTAATCCCCGCCCGGCACCGCCGTCGTCCCCCTGCGCCGGGGCCGCCAGCAGACCCACCGCCAAGGCTGCCGCGAACACGCCAACTCCCAGAAGTCTCATGGCGCCGGAAGCTAATGCACCCCGGATTCGCCGTCCAGGGTGCGTCCCGGCCGCCGCGTTCCTACCGTGGCCCCATGCCGCCTACACAGCCCAAGGCCTACCGGGGCAAGCAGATCACCGTCACGTACGACACGAGCCGCTGCCTGCACGCCGCCGAGTGCGTACGCGGCCTGCCCGAGGTGTTCGACTCGGGGCAGCGCCCCTGGGTGCAACCGGACGGAGCCGATCCGGAGCGGGTCGCGGAGGTGGTCCGGCGCTGCCCGTCGGGCGCGCTCCAGTACCGGCCGGCCGAGGGGTCGACCGACGGGTCGGCCGAGCCGCCGGACCGGCCGACCACGGTCGTGCGGTCTCCCGCCGGCCAGCTCGTCGTCCGCGGCGAGCTGCGGGTGACGACCGCGGACGGGACGGTCCGCAGCGAGACGAGGGCCGTCCTTTGCGCCTGTGGAGTGAGCGGGAATCAGCCGTTCTGCGATCACTCGGGAGCCTGCGGCGCGGACTGAGGAGCCTTCGGCCGCACCCCCCTCCATAGTCACTCTGTGCGATCAAACGGACGCGTTCCAGCCAATCGGTGACGCAACTCACGTCATCGGTCGTGCACGGATTTGCCGATTGCGGCGTCTATCCGGTTGCCGGGTTTCACCCCACGCCCGGCTGCAGATCCGCCGCAAGGGAGCGAGCCTTGATCACTGTTATCGAGCAGGCCGTGCAGGCACGTCTGGTAGCCACCGCACCGAAGGTGGAGACCGCACCCGTCACTCTCTGTTACGACCGCGCGGATCCGTTCGCCGTGCGCATGGCCTTCCCCGCTCCCGCCACCCTGGAGGGCGTCGAGGTCTCGTGGACCTTCGCCCGCGAGCTGCTGGAATCGGGCCTCGACCGCCCTACCGGCCACGGTGACGTGCGGGTGCGGCCGTACGACGCGGACCGGACCACGATCGAGTTCCACGCGCCCGAGGGGGTGGCGATCGTCCTGATGGCGACGGCCGAGCTGCACCGGTTCCTGGAGCGGGCCGCGGGGGTCGTCCCCCCGGGCCTGGAGCACCTGTACCTCGACATGGACCACAGCCTGGCCGAGCTGATGCGCGATCCCCACTGACGGCACGGCATTAATCGCTTGCGGGCGGCTCCGGCCGCCCGTAGCTTCGTCGGCGCCCCATCCCCGCCGAAACGGAGCAGGACATTGCTCTTCTGAGGTCCGAGACACCGACCGACGCAGGCCGCAACCGAAGGCCCCACCGCGCCCACCGGGTCGATCGTGCAGCGCGAACACCACGCCGCTCACGCCCCCGTGCCCACGCGCCCCCACTCTCTGGCGTCGTCCTCGGCTGTCTCCCCCTGTTGCACGCACACTCACGCAACGTGGAGGCCTCCATGAGTAACGTTTCCTCTTTCATCACCTGCACCGCCCTCTCCTTCGACTGGCCCGACGGCACCCCCGTCTTCGACGGGTTCCACTGGGCCGTGGGCCCCGGACGTACGGGCCTGATCGGACTCAACGGCAGCGGCAAGTCCACCCTCCTCAAGCTCATCACCGGGGAACTCCAGCCCTCGGACGGCCAGTTGGCCGTGGCGGGCACCCTGGGGTACCTGCCGCAGAACGTCACCCTCGACACCGCCCTGCGGGTGGACGAGGCACTCGGCATCCGCGCCACCCGCGCCGCCCTGCACGCCATCGAGGCGGGCGAGGCGACCGAGGAGAACTTCGCCGCCGTCGGAGACGACTGGGACGTCGAGGAGCGGGCCCTGGCCACCCTCGAACAGGTCGGCCTCGGCCGGATCGGGCGGGCCGGACTGGACCGAACCGTCGGGGAACTCTCCGGCGGTGAGGGCGTCCTGCTGCGGCTGGCGGCCCTGCTGCTGGCCCGCCCCGACGTCCTGCTGCTGGACGAGCCGACGAACAACCTGGACCTGCGGGCCCGGCGCCGCCTGTACGCGGCGGTCGAGTCCTGGTCCGGGGTGATGCTGCTGGTCAGCCACGACCGGGAGCTGCTGGAACGGGTCGACCAGATCGCCGACCTGCACGACGGCGAAGTCCGCTGGTACGGCGGCAACTTCAGCGCCTACGAGGAGCAGCTCGCCGCGGAGCAGGAGGCGGCCGAGCGGCTCGTCCGGGTCGCGGAGGCCGACGTACAGCGCCAGAAGCGGGAGTTGGCGGACGCCCACATGAAGCTGGCGCGGCGCAAGCGGTACGGCCAGAAGATGTACGACTCCAAGCGCGAACCGAAGATCGTCATGAACTCCCGCAAGCGGGCGGCGCAGGAGTCCGCCGGCAAGCACCGCATCCTGCACACCGAGAAGCTGGCGCAGGCGAAGGAGCGCCTGGACCACGCGGTGGAGGCGGTACGGGACGACGACGAGATCCGGATCGAGCTGCCGGCGACCCAGGTCCCGCCGGGGCGCCGGGTGCTCACCCTGAGCGGTGTGACGACGGCCCACGGGGCCGGGGTGCCGGGCGAGTGGGAGGTGCGCGGGCCGGAGCGGATCGCCCTGGTGGGCCGCAACGGGTCGGGCAAGACGACCCTGCTGCGCACGATCGCGGGGCTGCTCGAGCCGCAGTCCGGCGAGGTGGCCCGGCACGTGCCGGCGCGGTTCCTGCCGCAGCGGCTCGACGTGCTCGACGAGGAGCTGTCGGTGGTGGAGAACGTGGCCCGGTTCGCCCCGCACGCCTCGAACAACCTGATCCGGGCGCGCCTCGCGCACTTCCTGTTCCGGGGTGCCCGGGCGGACCGGCCGGCCGGCACGCTGTCGGGCGGGGAGCGGTTCCGGGCGGCGCTGGCGGCGCTGCTGCTGGCGGAGCCGGCTCCGCAGCTGCTGATGCTGGACGAGCCGACCAACAACCTGGACCTGGCGAGCGTGCGGCAGCTCTCGGGGGCGCTGGACGCGTACGAGGGTGCGCTGCTGGTGGCGAGCCACGACGTGCCGTTCCTGGAGTCGCTCGGGATCACGCGCTGGCTGCTGCTCGACGGGGAGGTCCGCCCGACCACGGCCGAGGAGGTACGGGAGACCCTCTGGCTCGCCGAATGAGGCTCGCCCGGGACCCGCAGGTGCGTGTCCGCCTAGTGGGCCGGGGGCGGGAGTAACGCCCAGGCCTTGGTGCCCCCCACCGGGGTCAGGACGGGGGTGAGTCCCCAGTCCCCGCCGCAGGCCTCGACGGCGGCGGCCAGCAGCCACATCCGGCGGCAGCGCCGAGCCCGGCACTCCTCGCTCGCCTCGGGCGAGGAGTGCGCGGGGTGCTGGTCGTAGAGGACGACGCGCAGGGCGCCGAACTGCCAGCGGATGCCGAGCATGACCTCTTTGCCGGGGGTGAACCGGTCGGCGCAGGTGACCAGTTCGGAGGCCGCCAGCTCGGCGGTGTCGCTCAGGTCGGCGAGGCCGTGCCGGGTCAGCAGCGGCCGCAGGGCAGCGCGGGCCCGGCCGGCGCCGCAGGCTCCGCCGGGCAGCGCCATGGAGTAGTTCAGCTTCTGGGCTTCGTACGGAACCCGCCGAGTCTCGTGGTCCGGCCGCAGGCCACGGAGAGTCCCCGTCATCGTGCTGCTCCAGTTCTGGGTGCGCAGGGGTCGGAAGCGGCGCGTGGGGGAGGCCGGTCGTCTGCGGTTCGCCGCGTGTGAGACGTGCGCTACCGACCGTAGCGCAGGCAGGGGCACACTGCTGCCGCTTGTGCGACGACATGATGATTTCTCATGTCATTCCCGGATCCGGCTCTGCCGTTCTGCGACGTCAAGGCGGGCGGCGGCGGACCACCTCCCGGCGTGACTTTCCCCCCGGCATCTGCCGCGGGCACGCCCACCAACTGCACAGATAACCGGACGTAACCAGGCATATGAACGGCAGGGGCTTGGCGGGCCCTCACGGTCCGCTTAACCTACGGGGTCGTAGGCTACGGCACCGTAAGTAATTCGCTTTGTCCCCAGGAGCACCCGTGACGATCACCTCTCCCCACCTCGGCAGCTCTCGGGCGTGGACCGACGCCAAGCTGCTGTACGCGCTGGAAGAGGTGGTCGAGAAGGAGCTCAACCGCCACCTGAAGGTCACGAAGGACTGGATGCCCCACGAGTACGTCCCGTGGAGCGACGGCCGGAACTTCCCGGGCTTCTTCGAGGACGGCGAGGCCTGGGACCCGCAGCAGTCCAAGGTCACCGACATCGGCAAGATCGCCCTGGTGGTGAACCTGCTGACCGAGGACAACCTGCCCAGCTACCACCACGAGATCGCGACGCTGTTCGGCCGCAACGGCGCCTGGGGCACCTGGGTGCACCGCTGGACCGCCGAGGAGGGCCGCCACGGCATCGTGATGCGCGACTACCTGCTGGCCTCGCGCGCCGTGGACCCGGACAAGCTCGAGGCGTTCCGCATGCAGCACATGTCGGAGGGCTTCGAGTCCGACAACCGGCACTCCATGCTGCACTCGGTGGCGTACGTGGCCTTCCAGGAGCTGGCGACCCGCATCTCGCACCGCAACACCGGCCACCAGTCCGGCGACCCGGTCTGCGACCGCATGCTGGCCCGCATCGCGCAGGACGAGAACCTGCACATGATCTTCTACCGCAACCTGCTGGGCGCGGCCTTCGAGCTCGCCCCCGACCTGACGATGCAGGCGGTGCGCGATGTCGTCGTGAACTTCCGGATGCCGGGGCACGGCATGCCCGGCTTCGAGCGGATGGCCGCGCAGATGGCCATCGGCGGGGTCTACAACCTGCGCATCCACCACGACGACGTGCTGAGCCCGGTGATCCGCTTCCTGAAGATCATGAGCATCGACGGCCTCGGCCCGGAGGGGCAGCAGGCGCAGGACGAGCTGGGCCTGTTCATGGACGGGCTGGACACCGAGGCCCGCAAGTTCGACGAGCGCCTGGCCGCCCGCGCGGCCCGCCTGGCGGCCCGCAAGGGCTGACCGGCCCTCGTCCCCCTGCACCCGTCTCCGCCCGGGTCCGGCTCCGGCTCCCGGCCCGGGCTCCCGGCCCGGGCCCGGTATGCCCGCGACGCTCAGCCGCGCGGGCGCAGGGCCTGGCGCTCGGCCTCGGACAGCCCGCCCCACACCCCGAACCGCTCGTCGTTGGCGAGGGCGTACTCCAGGCAGCCGACGCGCCCCTCGCACGCCCCGCACAGCCGCTTCGCGTCCCGCAGGGACGAGCCCGGCTCCGGGAAGAAGAAGCCCGGGCCCGTCTGGGCGCAGAGGGCGAGCTCGTACCAGGCGGTGCCCGCCGTGGCGGCGGTGGTGGCGGTTGCGGTGGTGTTCATCGACATGCCGGTGATCCTGGCCGCCCGTGATGGACGTCTTCTCAACGACTGATCAACACGCGTTCACGGCCCTGTTGCGGGGGCGCTGGCTATGACGGCGAACCTCGCCCCGTAGGGGTCCGCCAGCTTCGCGAAGCGGCCGACGCCCTCCATGAAGACCGGGGTCAGCCGGACCTTGCCGCCTGTCTCCTCGGCCTTGGCCGCCGTGGCGTCGCAGTCGACGACCTCGAAGTACGGGGTCCAGTAGGGGCGTTCCGCGTCCTCGACCGGGTCCGCCGCGATCGGGACCAGGCCGCCGAAGGCCTCCTCGTCCGGCGCGCCGGCGGGCTTGACCATCGTGTACGAGCCGCCCTCGAACGGCATCTCGTTTATCTCCCAGTCGAAGACGGAGCGGTAGAACTCCGCCGCCGCGGCCACATCGCCCGTGTACAGCTCGGTCCAGCACATCGAGCCGACCTCGGTCACCGCGTCCAGGCCCTTGTTCCGCCGGGGCTGCCAGGTCGCGAACGCCACGCCCGCCGGGTCGGTGAAGATCGCCATCCTCCCGAGGTCCGTGACGTCCATCGGCTCGAACACCACGGCGCCGCCGGCCTTGGCCACGGCAGCCGCGGTGGCGTCCGCGTCGGGACTCTGGAAGTACACCGTCCAGGCCGAGGGTCCCTGTTCGGCCGGGACGGCCATACCACCCGCGACCGTCTTGTCGCCCAGGTGGAACACCCCGTACCCGCCGACCTCCTCGCCGCCCGGCCGGTAGTCCCAGCCGAACAGCCCGGTGTAGAAGGCGGCCGCGCCGTCCGTGTCGGGTGTGCCCAGGTCCACCCAGTTCGGAGCGCCGCTTTTGTAGTCCGTCGTGAGCATGGCCCGTACTCCTTCCGTCCTCCCTTCCGAGCATGGCATCCGCCACTGACAGCGGCCCGCTCCACAGGGTGTACGACCGTGCGTTCGGTAACATGGAGCCATGGCTGACGGACGCGTGGAGCGCGGCAACCAGACCCGGCGGACGGTGCTGGCGCGGACGATGGACCTCGCCTCGACCGAAGGCCTCGAAGGGCTGTCCCTCGGCCGGATCGCCGCCGACCTGGGGCTGAGCAAGAGTGGCGTGTTCGCCCTCTTCGGCTCCAAGGAGGAGCTCCAGATCGCCACCGTCCGCGCCGCCGCGGCCGTGTTCTCCCGGCAGGTCGTGGCCCCCGTGCACGAGGAGCCGGCCGGCCTGGCGAAGGTGTGGCGGCTGTGCGAGCGGTGGATGGACTATTCCGGGGACCGGGTCTTCCCCGGCGGGTGCTTCTTCTACTCGGCCGCCGCGGAGTTCGACTCGCGCCCCGGCCCCGTACGCGACGAGATCGCCCGGGCCCGCGCCGACTGGGCGCACTACCTGGAGCAGCAGCTGCGCGAGGCCGGCCTGGCCGGCGCTTTCCGCGAGGACGCCGAGCCGGTGGACGTGCCGCAGCTGACGTTCGAGGTCATCGCGCTGATCGAGCTGGCCAACTCGGACTCCCTGCTGCACGACGACCCGACGTGCTACGAGCGGGCCGGCCGGGGCATCCTCGGCCGACTGCGCGCGGTGGCGGCCGCTCCGGGCGAGCTGCCCGAGCGGCCGCCGGCCGTCAGCGTCCCGGCCTGACCCCGGTCGCCCCGCTTTCCGCCCCCTTCGCGGTCTTCGGGGTGCGCACCCGCATCGAGCAGCCGGCGAGCGCCGCGGCCAGCGAGGCGAGTGCCGCCATCAGGAAGACGTCGCGCCAGTTGTCCCCCTTCCCGGTCAGCACGGCGGCCGTGCCCGCGATGCCGAGCGCGCCGCCCAGCTGCCGGGCCGTCATCAGGAGCCCGGTGCCGGCGGCGAACCGCTCGGGCGGCAGCGCGGCGGAGGCCGCCGTGGAGAGCGCGGTCAGCACCAGGCCGATGCCGAGGCCGCCCAGCAGACCGGCCGGCAGGAAGACCTGTGCGTACGCGGTGGACTCGTCGAGTCACCCCCACAGCAGTCCGGCGCCGGCGGCAAACAGCAGTGAGCCGGCGGTGACGGCCGCCCACTGCAGGCGGGCGGGCACGCGGCGGCCGACGGCGAGCGCACCTCCCATGGCGAGGACGGCGCCGGGCGTGATCCCGAAACCGGCCTCCAGGGCCGAGTAGTTCCAGCGGGCGATCAGGTACGAGGGCCCGATCAGCAGCCACGCGTACATCGCGGCGCCGAACAGCAGCGCCCCGAGGTTGGCCCGGGCGAAGACCGGGTCGCGCCACAGGTCGCGGTCGACGGCCGGGGCGGGGTGGCGGCGCGAGCGGTGCAGGGCGAGGGCGGCGAGCAGGGCGCCGCCGAAGCCGAGCCCGAGCACGGCGGGGTCGGTCCAGCCCCAGTCGCGCCCCTGGGACAGCCCGGCCACGAGGCCGCCGATCCCGAGGGTGAGCGCGGCGGTGCCCACGGGGTCGGGCAGGCGGCGCACCGCGGGCGCCCGGCGCGGCACGGCCCGGGCGGCGGCCCACCACACACCCAGCCCGAGCGGCACGTTGATCAGGAAGATGGCCCGCCAGTCCCACACCTCGACGAGCAGGCCGCCGAGGCTGGGCCCGACGGCGGCGGCGAGCCCGCCCGCCGCGCCCCAGGCCCCGAGGGCGGCGGCCCGCCGCGCGGGCGGGGTGTGCGCCAGGACGAGGCCGAGTGCGGCCGGGATCATGCCGGCGGCGGCAGCACCCTGGAGGGCGCGGGCCAGGATCAGCAGGCCGGAGGTCGGGGCCAGGCTCGCCGCGAGCGAGGTGACGGTGAAGGCGAGGACCGAGCCGAGGAAGAGGACGTGCCGGCCGAGCGTGTCGGCGAGGCGGCCGGCGGCGGCGAGCAGCGCTGCGAACACGACGGTGTAGGCGCTGACCACCCAGGTCAGGCGGGCCAGCGACACCTCAGGGAAGGCGCGCCGCAGGTCGGGGAAGGCGACGTTGACGACGGTGGCGTCGAGGAAGGCGAGGAAGGTGACGGCGCAGGCGAGCAGCAGGATCCGCCGCCCGGTGGCCGCGTCCTGGGCGTCCCGCGCGTCCTGCGCGACCCCGGCGGAGTCGGAAGCGGCCCCGGACCGGGTGGCGCTCATCGGACCACCGCCGAAAGGGCCACGGCCGACGACTCGGCCGACCCCTGCGCGGCGGCCTGCGCGGCGGCCTGTGGGGCGTCCTGCTCGGGGGTTTGCTCCCCCAGGAAGGCGACGGCTGCGGCGATGACGCCGGGGTCGGCGAGGATGCGCCGGTGGCCCAGTCCGGTCGTCTCGATCAGCCGGGCCCGGTCCCCGTAGGCGGCCGCGATGCCGCGGGACTGCTCGGGGGCGGCGACATCGTCGTCCGCGTCGTGGACGAGGAGGATCCGCGCCGGGATCTCCTCGGGCCGCAGGCGGGCGTCGAAGCGGTCCCGGATACCGGGCTCGCCGGCGAAGAGCCGGTGCTCGACGTGGTCGCGCAGGGCGCGTTCGACGGCGGGCCGCAGACGCATGGTGTGGCGGAACTGCGTGAGCAGGTACTCGAAGTCGGCGACGCCGCCGATGGCCACGATCCGCTCCGCCGGAATGCCCTCGCGCAGGGTGAAGAAGGTGGAGAGCACGCCGAAGGAGTGGGCGACGACGGCGGAGAAGCCGCCGTGCTCGGCGTGCAGCCGGCGGATGATGGCCCGCTGACGGCGCAGGTTGGTGGCCCGGCCGCCGGATGCGCCGTGCCCCGGAGCGTCGAACGCGACGACGCTGTGGCCCGCGGCCCGCAGCGCCGTGACGAAGCCGGCGAGGCGCGAGGTGCGCGAGGTCCAGCCGTGGACCAGCAGGACGGGTCTGCCGCCCTCCCCCCAGCGGTACGTGGTGACGGGTATGCCCTCGACGGTCAGCCGGCCGGTGGTGGCCCCGGCCATCACGCCGGCCTCGTCGGGACGGACCGCGGGGCGGCCCAGCGGCCGGACGAACAGCGCGAACGCCGCCCGTCCGACAAGGCCCGGCGCGAGCCGGGCGGTGGCGTTGAGGGTCGTGCTCAGGAGTGAAGCCATGGGGTGCATGCCCGTTCTCCGCATCTCCTCGAAGGGCGGCCGGACGGCACCGGCCCCGAACGCCCGAGATGCTAGCACGATCGTTCGTGTTGTTTTTGGCTGAAGCACTGACCCTGGTCGACTTGACGCGCTGCGCAAGAGATCCTCAACGGGAACCGAAGCGAGGAGGCAGGTTGATCACGGAGCACCAGCAGCGCCTACGCGATCGCTACCTCGCCGCCCCCGTCATGTCGGCCCCGGCGCCCTGGCTGCCGGTCCTGGACCGCGGGACCCCCATCGGGGGCCTGCTCGGTATCGGCTTCGCAGTGCATCCTGACACCGGACACGACCTCGTCATGGTCGTGTCCTGCGACGGACACGGACTCTTCGATGCAGTCACCGGCGAGAAGATCGCACGCGACCGGGATCCCGACCCCGCCACGAGCACCCCCGACGCCCACCCAGACCTCGCCTGCCCTGGACTCGGCCCCGTCACAGGCACCGAGATCCGCATCGCCGGCCTCTTCGGCGGCGGCCTGCACAGCACCACCCCGGACGGCTGGACAGTGGATGTCGTCAGCCCTGACTGGCCCCACGACCGCGTCCTCCTCTCCACCGACGGCGGAGCACACAGCGGACCGGCGGGCGGCACCTGGTGGCACGTCTTCCACTCCGAGTACTCGGAACTGCGCGCTGCCGGTTTCTCCCCGTCCGGTCGCACCCTGGCCGTCGCCACCAGCAGTGACCTCACCCTCTGGACCCGCCCGGAGCACCCCGTCGAGGTCTGAGCGCGCTCACTCCCCGGCGTCGCCTTCCTCGGCCTGCCCGGCCTGCTCGCCCTGCTCGGCCCGCCCGGCCTGCTCGCCCTGCTCGGCCCGCCCGGTCTGCTTGGCGCGGCTCGGCTGGACGCGCTTCGGCTCGCCCGGCATCTTCGGGTAGTCCGGCGGGTACGGCATGTCCCCCAGACCGTGGTCGCGCTCCTGCTGCTCGGCGAGTTCCAGGGCGGCGTCCAGGCCGAAGGCGTGCTCGTCCATGTCCACGTGCAGGTCGCCGAGCTCGGCGTACCGCGCGGGCATGGTGGTGATGTCGAAGTCGCGCGGCTCCGCGGAGTCGAGCTCGTCCCAGCGCAGGGGCGCGGAGACCGGCGCCTGCGGCCGCGGGCGTACGGAGTAGGCGGAGGCGATCGTGCGGTCGCGGGCGGTCTGGTTGTAGTCGACGAAGATCCGCTCGCCGCGCTCCTCCTTCCACCACTTCGTGGTGACCTTGCCCGGCATCCGGGCCTCCAGCTCCCGGCCGATCGCGATCGCGCACCGCCGGACCTCGGTGAAGGTCCAGCGCGGCTCGATCGGCACGAAGACGTGCAGGCCTCGCCCGCCCGAGGTCTTCGGCCAGCCGCGCAGGCCCAGCTCCTCGAGCACGTCGCGCAGTTCGTGGGCGGCGACGACCGCGTGGCGGTAGTCGGTGCCCGGCTGCGGGTCGAGGTCGATGCGCAGCTCGTCCGGCCGGTCGGTGTCGGTGCGCCGCACGGGCCACGGGTGGAAGGTGAGGCAGCCCAGGTTGGCGGCCCACAGCACGGCGGCCGGCTCGGTCGGGCAGATCTCGTCGGCCGTGCGCCCGCTGGGGAAGGCGATGTGGGCGGTCGGGATCCAGTCGGGCAGGGACTTCGGGGCGCGCTTCTGGAAGAAGGACTCGCCCTCCACTCCGTCGGGGTAGCGCTCCAGGGTCGTGGGGCGGTTGCGCAGGGCGCGCGTGATGCCGTCGGCGACCGCCAGGTAGTACTGCGCCACGTCCAGCTTCGTGAGGCCCCGCTGCGGGAAGTACACCTTGTCCGGGTTGGACAGCCGTACCGTTCGCCCGCCCGCGTCCAGCTCGATCGCATTCCCGGATGCACCCATGTGCGCCACGGTAGGCGGGCCCGGCCCGGCTCGCATACCGGGCGGAGCCGGGCATACCGCCGCAGAATCGATGGCATGGATCTGCCCGTGATGCCACCCGTGAAGCCGATGCTCGCCAAGTCGGTGTCGAAGATCCCGCCGGGCATGCAGTACGAGGCCAAATGGGACGGCTTCCGCGCCATCGTCCACCGCGACGGCGGCGAGGTGGAGATCGGCAGCCGCACCGGCAAGACCCTGACCCGGTACTTCCCCGAGCTGGTGGCCGCGCTGAAGGACAACCTGCCGGCCCGCTGCGTCGTCGACGGCGAGATCGTGGTAGTCAACGGCGGGCGGCTGGACTTCGACCAGCTCACCGAACGGATCCACCCGGCCGGTTCGCGCGTGAAACTGCTGGCCGAGACGACCCCCGCCAGCTTCGTCGCCTTCGACCTGCTCGCCCTCGGCGACGAGGCGCTCCTCAACACCCCGCTCGCCGACCGCCGCACCGCCCTCACCCGTGCCCTGTCCACCGCTCGGCCCCCCGTCCACCTCGCGCCCGCGACCACCGACCCCGCCGTTGCGCAGGAGTGGTTCGACCAGTTCGAGGGCGCCGGGCTCGACGGGGTGATCGCCAAACCCCTCGATCTGCCCTACCGGCCCGATGCCCGCGTCATGTTCAAGATCAAGCACGAGCGTACGGCCGACGTCGTCGTCGCGGGTTTCCGTTTCCACAAGAGCGGTCCGATTGTCGGATCGCTGCTCCTGGGCCTGTACGACGCCCGCGGCGCGCTCCAGCACGTCGGCGTCTGCGCCGCCTTCCCCATGCGGCGCCGGGCCGAACTCGTGGAGGAACTCGAACCGCTGCGCATGGCGGACGCCGCGGGCCACCCCTGGGCCGCCTGGGCCGAGGAAGCGGCCCATGAGAGCGCCCGCCTGCCCGGCGCGCAGAGCCGCTGGACCGGCAAGAAGGACCTCTCCTGGGTGCCGCTGCGCCCCGAACGCGTCTGCGAGGTCGCCTACGACCACATGGAGGGCGACCGCTTCCGCCACACCGCGCAGTTCCGCCGCTGGCGGCCCGACCGGGTGCCCGAGAGTTGTACGTACGCCCAGCTGGAGGAGGTCGTCGGCTACGACCTGGCCGAGGTGCTCGGGACGCCCGCCTGAAGCCGCTCAGCCCGCGGTCAGCTTCTCCCACTGCGCCCGGTCGGGCCCCACCGCGTTCGGCACGTAGTCGGGCCGCGCCTCCAGCCACCGCGCCACCCGGGCCCGTATCGCCGGATCCGCGTAGGCACGCTCCGGCGGCTCGGCCAGATGCCGCACCCGCGCCCTGGCCCGCATCACCTCGGGGTCCTCCAGCGCGCAGTCGAACAGCGCGGCCACCTCCCGCGCGGTCCCGCTCCGCGCGACCCGCGTCGCGAACCGCTCCCCGATGGCACCGTCCGCGACCACCTGGAAGTCGAACCACGGCTTCAGGGTGCGCACGGCCCAGGCGTGGTGGTCGGCCGCGAAACGCACCGAGCCCGGTTCACGGTGCACCGTACGGGCCACCCGGAGCGCGGCCCACAGGGCGAGCGAGGTGCCCTGCCCCAGCGTGGGATTGGTGTGGGTGATCGCATCGCCGACGGGCACGAGCCCGGCCACCACCGGTCCGCGCTCGTCGACCGGGGCGCTCCACCGGTTGTCCAGGCCGGCCGTCGCGAGGACCCCGGACAGCGGCTCGGCGCCCAGGTCCAGCCAGGCGGCGCCGGGCGGGAAGGCGCGGGCGGCCCTCTCGAAGACCTCGGGATCGCGCAGCGCCGCACGGGTGCCGTCGCGGGTGTGGACGAACAGCATCACGGCGAACACCCGGTTGTCGGCGGGGAAGACGGCGCACCCGGCGAAGGCCCCGCCGGTCACCGTCCACGGCCGGCGCGGCCCCTCCTCCATTCCGTCGGGCAGCCGGTACCAGCGGCAGAAGTACGCCAGCCCCGTGCGGTGCCGTTCGACGACCGGCGGCCGGCAGCCCGCCGCGGCCAGCCACCGCTCGACGCCGCCGCGCCGCCCGCCCGCGTCCACGACGAGGTCGCCCGGGTAGGAGCCGTGCTGCGTGGCCACCCCGGTGACGCGGACCGGATCCGACCCCGGATCGGTCAGCAGCCCCGTCACCGGCTCCCCGTGGCGCAGGACGGCTCCCGGCTCGCCGCGCAGCGCCGTGGCCAGCGCGCTCTCCAGCACGATGCGGCGGGCCAGGAGCATCACGAGGCTCTCGTCGCCCGGCTGGGCGGGCGGCCGTACGTCGAACCAGTCGAGCTCGTGGCGTTCGCGGGCGCCGAGCCGGAGCATCTCCGCGTACACGTCGGGCAGTTCGTCCCGCAGGAGGGTGCGGGCCGCGCCGAGGAGGGCGTGCGGCTGGGTCGCCTGCGGGACGCCCGGCCGGTGCCAGCCGAAGAAGTCGCGGTCGAGGGCCGTACCCGGGGCGCGCGTGTCGCGCTCGAACAGCTCGACGGTGTGCCCGTGCCGCGCCGTGAGCAGCGCGGTCGCGAGCCCGCCCACTCCCCCGCCGATGACCAGCACGTGTGCCATGTGCGCGCCCCCTGATCCCCGTGATCCCCCGGAACCCGGAATCCGGCCCCGGTCCCGGTCCCGGCCCCGCCCCGTACCCGGTAAGCCCGCCGGACCGCTCAGAGCCTGCGCGGCGAGACCCCGGCCGAAACCCGCACACCCGTCCGAGCGCGGTCCGAGTGCCTTACGGCCGCCCGCCCCGACCGCCCCACGCGCGGTAGGCCTCCAGCGCCCGCCGCGCCCCCTCCTCGACGAGCCCGGCGTTGATCGCCACCGCGGCACGGGCGCCCGCCGCGGCCGCGGCGGGCAGCTGGTCCGTCGGGCTCGTCACGTTCCCCGCGGCCCACACCCCCGGCAGGGCAGTCGCCCCGGTGGCCGGATCCGACTCCAGGCACGTGCCGACCGCCACGCCGTCGCGCGCGACGGCCACCACGGGCAGCCCCAGGCTCGCTGCCACCCCGGCGCGCGCGGTGAACCGCGGCGCCACCACCAGCGCCCGGCACTCCACGGCCCCGCCGCCCGCGAGCCGCACCACGCACGGCCCGCCGTCCCCGCCGCCGGCCGCCAGGCCGGTCACCTCGCCCTCCACCACCGCCACGCCCAGGGCCGCGAGCAGCTCCCGGTCCCCCTCGGTGAGCCGCCACGTGTGGGTCAGCAGCGTCACCCGGTCGCTCCAGTTCCGCCACAGCTGCGCCTGGTACACGGCGAGCGGACCGGTGGCCAGCACGGCGAGCGGCTGGTCCCGGACCTCCCAGCCGTGGCAGTACGGGCAGTTCAGCACGGAGCGCCCCCAGTGCTCCCGCAGCCCCGGCACCTCGGGCAGTTCGTCCACGACCCCGGTGGCGAGCAGCAGCCGGCGGGCCCGCACCGCCGAGCCGTCCGCGCACCGCACCAGGAAGGCGCCGTCGGCCGTGCGGTCGGCGGCGAGGGCCGTGCCGGCCGCGCCGGAGCGGATCCGGCCGCCGTACGCCGCCACTTCCGCCCGCCCGGTGGCGAGCAGCTCCGCCGGCGCGGCCCCGTCGCGGCCCAGGTAGCCGTGCAGGTGCGTGGCGGGGGCGTTGCGCGGGCTGCCGGAGTCGAGCACGAGGACCGAACGGCGGGCGCGGGCCAGGGTCAGGGCCCCGGCGAGTCCGGCGGCCCCGCCGCCCACGACCACCACGTCGAAGGGGCGTTCCGAGGTGTCGTTCATCGCGTCGCTCATACCGTCGTCCTTACCATCGTCCGTACGGGTGAGGGTCGGCCCGCGGGCCGCCGGGCCCCGAACGCCGTTGCCGAACCGGCAAAATGGCCCGTGTCCGCGCCGGCCCCGCCGGCCGACCGCGACGAGGGAAGAGGAACTCCCGCATGACCCCCATGCCGCCTGCACCGTCCGAGCGCCCCGAGCGGGCCGTCCCGCAGCCCCATGCCGTCGTCGGCGTCGGGCTCGTCGTCTCCGATGCCGAGGGACGGGTGCTCCTCGGCCAGGCGCACGACGGCCGCTGGGAGCTGCCCGGCGGCAAGGTCGATCCCGGGGAGGGCTTCGAGCAGGCCGCGGCCCGGGAGCTCGGCGAGGAAACGGATCTGCGGGTGGCCCCGGCGGACGTCCGGATCCTCGGCGTCCAGATCGACGCGAAGTCCGGGCTGACCCGGCTGACGGCGGCCGCGGTGACCACCTCGGCCGAGGGCACGCCCAAGGTCACCGAACCGCACAAGATCCTCCGCTGGCAGTGGTTCGCACCGGCCGACATCCCGTCCGACCTGTACGCGCCGTCGGCCGCGGTGCTGCGCACGTGGCGCCCGGAGCTCACGCCGACCCTGCCGCCCGTGCCCTCGTACGACTATCTGACGGCGCCCGAAGGCCCGGCGACCGGCAGCAAGGAGTAACCGGCAGAGAGCCGCCGTCCCGGCCACATCCCCGGCCGCGCCCGCGTCCCGGCTACACCCCGGCCGTGGCCCTGGGCGCGAACGTGCCCTCGCGCAGGTCCTCCGCCAGGAGCCGCTTGGCGATCGCGTCGGCCGCCGCGCGCAGTTCGGCGCCGCCCGGACGGCCGCGGTCCTTCTCCAGCTCGTCGCCCAGCCAGCGGGCCCACGCTGCCGAGATGACGGCGGCCTCCCGCTCCCCTGCCGGGGTCAGCGCCAGGAAGTTGCCGTCGCGGGTCAGATAGCCCTCGTCGACCATGCGCTCGAAGACGGGCAGCAGGACCTCGGGGGGCAGGTGTCGGCGGGAGGCGACGAGTCCGAGGCTCGCGTAGCCGATCGTGCGGGTCGCCAGCTCGACCTGCATCACGGCCCACGCCCCGGCGATGTCCAGCCGGGTGTCCGAGCCGTGCACGAGCTGCCGGGCCGTTTCGGCCCCCATGTTCCGGACGAGTTTGCCGACGGCCAGCTCCAGCAGCTTGGCCGAGTCTCCGGAGGCGGTGACCGGGGAGCCGAACCCGTCGCCCATGTCCGTGGATCCGGCGCGGGCGGTGTCGCGCAGGGTGACCTGCTTGAGGAAGAGCGCGACGACGAACCCGGTGAGGGCGACCGGCACCGTCCACAGGAACACGGTGTGCAGGGCGTCCGCGTAGGCGTCGATGATGTACGGGGCCTGGTCCGGCGGGAGTGCGTGGACCCCCTTGGGGCTCTGCGCGGCGGCCCCGAGCCGAGCGGGGTCGGCTCCCGTGGCGCGGGCCGCCTCCCGGACGGCCTGGTCCAGCCGCGGGCCGAGGCTGTTGGCGTAGATGGTGCCGAAGACCGCCGTGCCGAACGAGCTGCCGAGCGTACGGAAGAAGGTGACGCCGGAGGTGGCGGTGCCGAGGTCGGCGTATTCGACGGTGTTCTGCACGGCAATCGTCAGCACCTGCATGCTCAGGCCGATGCCCATGCCGAGCACGAACATGTAGAGGGATTCCAGCCAGGCATTGGTGCCCGGCTGCATGCGGGACATCAGGTAGAGCCCGACGGCCATGACGAGGTTGCCGACGATCGGGAAGATCCGGTAGCGGCCGGTCCTGCCGGTGACGCTGCCGCTGAAGATCGAGCAGAGCAGCAGGCCGAAGACCAGGGGCAGGGTGCGGACGCCGGACCAGGTGGCCGAGTCGCCGTCCACGTACTGCAGGTACGTCGGCAGGAACGTCATGGCGCCGAGCATGGCGAAGCCGACGATGAAGCTGAGCACCGAGCAGACCGTGAAGACGGGGTTGGCGAACAGCCGCATCGGCAGCATCGGTTCGGCCGCGCGCCTCTCGGCCACGCAGAACAGGGCGAGGGCCGCGGCGCCGCCCGCGAACAGGGCGATGATGGTCGGCGAGCTCCACGCGTACTCGTTGCCACCCCAGCTGGTGGCCAGGACCACCGCGCCGGAGCCGACGGCGACGAGGGCGATCCCCAGGTAGTCGATTCGGGGCCGGCCCTCGGCCCTTACCACGGGGATGGTGCGGGCGGCGGCCACCACCACGAGGATCGCGATGGGCACGTTGACGTAGAAGGCCCAGCGCCAGCTCAGCTGGTCGGTGAAGATCCCGCCGAGGAGGGGGCCGATGACGGTAGCGACGCCGAAGACGGCGCCGATCGCGCCCTGGTACTTGCCGCGTTCGCGCAGTGGCACGACGTCGGCGATCAGTGCCATGGCGGTGACCATCAGGCCGCCGGCGCCCACGCCCTGCACCCCGCGCCAGACGATGAGCAGCGTCATGTTCCCGGCCAGGCCGCACAGGAACGAACCGGAGATGAAGACGATCGCCGAGATCTGGAAGACGAGTTTGCGGCCGAAGAGGTCGCCGAACTTGCCCACCAGGGCGGTGGAGATGGTCTCGGCGAGCAGATAGGACGTGACGACCCAGGACATGTGGTCGCCGCCGCCGAGGTCCGCCACAATCGTGGGCAGAGCGGTGCCCACGATCGTCTGGTCGAGCGCCGCGAGCAGCACGCCCAGCATGATCGTCCCGAAGATGACATTGCGCCGCCGCAGGTCCAGCTGGGGCAGCGCCGCGGCGGCCGCGGGAGCAGTGGTCACATCACGCACTCTCACAGGGCCGCCGCCGCGGCGCATGCGGCGCTGGGCCGTCCGGGCGAGGCCGGGCGGGGATCAGCGCAGGTAGGCCAGGCGCGGGTGCTCCGCGGCGTACGCATCCAGCAGGCGCCGGGCCACCGCGACGGAGTCGACCAGCGGGTGCAGCGCGAAGGCCTTCACGGCATCGGCGCGCGAGCCGCTCGCCGCGGCCGCGAGGACCTCGCGCTCGGCCGCCTTGACGGAGGTCACCAGGCCGGCCGCGTGCAGGGGCAGCGGGTCGACCGCCACCGGGTGGGCGCCGTTGGCGTCGACGAGGCTGGGCACCTCGATGACCGCCTCGGCGTCGAGCACGGACAGCGTGGAGCGGTTGCGGACGTTCAGGATGAGCGTGGTGCGCTCGTCGCGGGCGATGGCCCGCATCAGGGCGAGGGCGACCTTCTCGTAGCCGCCGGACTCCAGGTCGCTGTCGTCCCGCTCGCCAGCGCCGGCCGCCTCGCGGTTCTCGGCCATGTACGTGGCCTCGCGCTCGGCCCGGGTCCGGTCCCAGGCGGCCAGGGCCGCGCCGGCGGGCAGTCCGGCGCGGCCGGCCTCGGCGTAGAAGCCGCGCTGCTGGTCGCGCAGGAACGCCCCGCGGGTCTGCTCGGCCTCCGTATAGGCCCGTACGGTGTCACGGTTGAAGTAGTAGTAGTGCAGGTACTCGTTCGGGATCGCGCCGAGCGAGCGCAGCCAGTCGGCGCCGAAGAGCCGGCCCTCCTCGAAGGACTCCAGCATCGTGGTGTCGGCCAGCAGGTGGGGCAGCCGGTCGCGGCCGCCGATGTGCAGACCCCGCAGCCAGCCCAGGTGGTTGAGGCCGACGTAGTCGATCCACGCGTCCTGCGGGCGGGCGCCCAGCAGCCGGGCGACGCGGCGGCCGAGGCCGACCGGGGAGTCGCAGATGCCGATCACCCGGTCGCCGAGCACCTCCGCCATGGCCTCGGTGACCAGGCCGGCGGGGTTGGTGAAGTTGATGACCCACGCCTCGGGGGCCGCCCGGGCCACGGCGCGGGCGATCTCCCGCGCCACGGGCACGGTCCGCAGGCCGTACGCGATCCCGCCCGCGCCCACCGTCTCCTGGCCCAGCACTCCCTCGGCCAGAGCGACCCGCTCGTCGGCGGCGCGCCCTTCGAGGCCGCCGACGCGGACGGCGGAGAAGACGAAGTCGGCGCCGCGCAGGGCCTCGTCGAGATCGGGGGTGACGTCCACGGCCGGGGCGGGCACGGCCGCTGCGTCCGTGTTCGGCTTCCGTTCGGCTGCCGCCGCCTGGTCCGCGAGGACCCGGGCCATGGCCGTGAGCCGGGCGCGGTCCTCGTCGTACAGCGTCACGTGGGACACCCGGCCCTCGGCCCGGTCGCCGAGCAGCGCCCCGTACACGAGCGGTACCCGGAATCCGCCCCCGCCGAGGATGGTCAGCCGCACGCTCCTACCGCCCTTCGTCCGTGCCGGGCCGGTGCCACGGCCGGTGCCACGATCCGTGCCACGATCCGTGCCATCCGGTGTTCCGGCACACGAGTGAGGGCTCCAGTGTCCCCTGCCGGGCCGCAGGGGTGCTCAGTCCTCCAGCGCCGGCACGGCGCGCAGCCGGGGGCCCTGGTGGCGCGGGGCGCCCGCGCCGCCGACCGGTCCTGCCGCGGCGCCCTGCGGCGCCGACAGGATCATGGTGATCCGGGTGAGCCCCATCGCGTCGAGCATACGGCTCGATTCGGCCACCAGGCGGCAGCGGACGAGCCCCGTCGCCGGGTCCCAGTGGCGCACCGTGCGCACCGCGCCGTCACGCTCGGCGGCCTCGGCCCCGTGCGTGGCGAGCCAGTGCGGCACCCCGTAGCGGTAGGCCGCCTCCATGAAGGGGTCGCGGGCCACCTCCTGGCGGATGCTGGTCAGCGCCTCGTCGTCCGGGGCGGCCTCCAGCGCGGCCGCGAACTGGGCCAGCAGCGGAACGCACCAGGCCGGCTCGTGGTCCTCCAGCACGGCCGCCGCGTCCGGGTGGAACAGCACGAAGCGCAGGAAGTTGTCGTCGGGAAGGGCCGTCGGGTGCGGGCGCACCGACTGGAAGAGCTTGTCGAACGCCGAGTTGGTGAGCGCCACGTCCCAGCGGTGGTCGACGAGGAAGCTGGGGTGGGGCACGGCCTCCATGAGGGCGGCGTAGTCGCACAGGTAGTCGCGCTGGGCCGGGTCCTCGGGCAGCCGGTTCTCCTCGGCCGCCCGCCAGGTCGGCGGGGGGTCCCGGTCGACCATGACGCGGAACAGCCAGAAGCACTGACGCTCGCTCATCTCCAGGGCCTCGGCCAGGGCGAGCAGCTTGCGGTCGGTCCACTCCTTGACCAGACCGCGTTCCCAGTTCCCGTACGCACGCACACTGATGCGCAGGCGCGCGGCGAGGTCCTCCTGGCTCAGGCCCAGCTCCTCGCGGCGCTGGCGCAAAATCTCCTTGCGCCGCTCCGACCGCACTGCGCCGCGTGCGGACTCCTCGCCCGCCAGGCACTCCTCACCGGCTCGGGCGAGGCCATCGGACGGGCCCACCGCTGCGAGATGTAGCACCGAGAGCTCCCCCTCCTCACGGTCTGGATCTTCAATTTCCTCTGGCGATCCTGCTACCGACTTCATTCGAGTGTCAACTATCGTGGCAATTCCAGCCTCTTGACAGCTCATTCCCGCCACAGCTGTGGCAAGTTCTGGCCCTGCGGCGGCGGAACGGCTAGATTCCAAAAGCCGACCATGTGCCCGTACCGACTCGCCGCGATCTAGGAGAACCACTGGTGACAGACGGCTTCCCGGCTCCCGTCGCGGTGGCCAACCCGTCCCTGGCAGCCACCGTCACGCGCGTCGCAGAACTCGCGGGCAAAATGGGCCGCGACCTGAACAAGGTCTTCGACCTGCGCCGCCTCTCCGAGGCCTCCGGTGTGCCCGCCGACGTGGTCAAGAGCCTGCTGGACGGCCGGCCGGCCGGCGAACCCTGTCTGCAGGCCCGCTTCCTCCAGCGCCTCGACCTGCTCCGGCGCACCAGGCTGAAACCCAACGGCCGCCGCTACACCCAGCAGGAGATCGCCGACGGCGCGGGCATGTCCCGCCAGCAGGCCGGCGCCCTGATCAACGGCGACCGCCGGCCCACCATGGAGCACTGCGACGCGATCCAGCGCTTCTTCGGCGTCCATGCGGGCTTCCTCACCGCCCACGACTCCGACGCTCTCACCGACGCCCTCCTGCGCACCGAGCAGCAGCTCCTCCAGGACTACGCGATCCGCTCGCGCGAAACCGCACCCGCCCCGGCGGCTTCGATCGGCGACCCGCTGGCAAGACTCCTGCAGAACCACGGCGTCCGGGGCATCGCCTGGCGCGCCGCCCAACTGCCCAGTGACAAGCACCGCGACAAGGTGACCGAATGGCTGGACATGCTCCTCGAAAGCGTCAAACCGAACGAATCCTGACCCAGTCGAGAGTCTGGGTCTGATCCTTGAGTCCTGATCCGGATCCGCGCCGACGGGGAGAACGGTGAGCATAGGCAGAGAGCAGCGCCGGTTGTGCGGCGAACTGGTGGCCGGCCTCCGGCTGCCCGCGCCAGTGGAACCCGCGGACCTCTACGCCGCCCTCTGCGAGGGCATGAGCAAACACCGCGGCCGCCGGGTGGACTTCCGGATGGCCTCCTTCCCGCCCGGGACGGCCAGCGGCCTGTGGCTCGACATGGCTGACCGCGATCTCGTGGTCATCGAGGAACGCACCGCACCGGACCACCAACTCGTCATCCTGGGCCACGAACTGTGGCACATGAAGGCCGGCCACTGCAGCCACCACGTCGACGGAGCCGCCGTCGCCGCCCGACTGCTGTCCGACGAGGCCGACATCGGCGAAACCGTCCGCCGCGTCGCCGCGCGCACCCGTGCGGACGTCCAGGAGGAAACCGAGGCCGAAACCTTCGGCCTGCTGCTCGGCAGCCGCTGCCGCACCTGGCTCGCGGGCTCCGCGAGCCACCGGGCACCCGCACAGCGCGACCAGCTGGCAGGCCGCATCGAGGCCTCGCTCGGATACCGGGGGCACAGGAACGACCGTTGAACGGCCAGGACTACTACATACCGGCAGCCGCGCTGGGCGTCGCACTCGCCTTCAAGCTGCCGGCCCTGCGCAACAACTGGCGCGACCCGCTGCTGCGCTCGGTCTGCTCGCTGTTGATCCTGGCCGGATCGGTCTTCACCTTCGCCGCGCCCCCCACCATCGCGGCGGTCAACCGCTGGACCGGCGTCAGCAACTTCTCCGCCCCCCTCGTCTACTGCCTCATCACCCTGTTCAGCGCCGCCTGCCTGGTGCTGATAGTGAACTGGCGCGGCGGCCCGCCCGAGCAGACCCGGCGCATCTCGCGCCGCTGGATCGTCGGCTACGGCGGGATCGCGGCCGTCCTCGTCGTGCTGTTCGTCCTGGGTGCGGCCCCGGTCGAGCGGCTGCGCGACTTCGACACGTACTACGCCAGCACGCCCTACATCCAGGTGATGATCGGCCTCTACCTGACGGCCCACCTGGTCGCCGCCGTCGTCATGGTGGCGATGTGCTGGCGCTGGTCCCTCCAGGTACGCGGCTGGCTGCGGACCGGCCTGATGATCATCGTCATCGGCTACGTCTTCAACCTCAGCTACGACGCCACCAAGATCTCCGCGGTGGTCGCCCGCTGGATGGGCCACGACCTCGACGACCTGAGCACATACGTGGCCCCGCCGCTCGCCTCGGTCGGCGCCCTGATCAGCGCCATCGGCTTCGTCCTGCCCCTGGTGTGCCAGCGGCTGTCCGACACCTGGCAGACGTGGACCACGTACCGGCGCCTCGGCCCCCTGTGGACCGAGGTGCAGCCGTGCGCCCCGAGCGGCACGCCGTGCGTGAGGATGCCGTGGTGGTCGCCGCCCGAGCTGCGGATGATCCAGCGGGAGTCGGACATCCACGACGCGTTCCTGCAGCTGGGCCCGTACTTCGACGAACGCCACCGGGACCGCGCGTACGAACTGGCCCGCGCGAGCGGCTCGGACGAGGAGACGGCCCGCGCGGTGGCCGAGGCGGTCATGCTCACGGCCGCGGTCCGCGCCCGCACGGCAGACCCCGACGGCGCGGTCATCGTCTCGAGCGACGAGAACCCGACCGACACCCCGGAGGGCCCGCGAGACCTCCTCCGCATCTCCCACGCCCTGCGCACGTCCCCCCTGGTGGAAGCCCTCCGGCAGACGGCAAGGCTGTCGGGGCGGGCGGGAGGGTGAGGGGTGGGGGGGTGGGGTGGGGAGCGTCCCCCGGGACGGGGCCGGATGGTCGGACGGGGGCTGAGGGGCGGGGTCACGGTGGGGCGGGGTCGGGGAGTGTCCGGGGGCGTCCCGGCCGCCCATTGTCCTTTCGGTTCGCGCCGGCTCGTCAAGGGCGCTC
>NZ_JBEZVK010000082.1:0-25071 GCF_040636955.1 Streptomyces sp. NPDC032472 | reverse complement strand
CTGGGTCGACCACATCCGTCACGCGGTCCGTTTCGCCGACGGCATCCGCACCCTGCGCCGCGAAGGCATCACCACCTACCTGGAGATCGGCCCCGTCCCGGTGCTGACTCCCGCAGTGGAACGGGTGCTCGACGAGTCGGCGGAAGACCGCCCGGCCGTGGCCGTCGCGGTACCGGAGCCGGCGGCCGTGGCCGCGGCCGTGGCCCGGCTCCACGTGAGGGGCGCCGCGGTACCGGAGTGGAAGGCGGTGTTCCCGGCGGGGACGCGTCCGGTGGCCGTACCCACGTACCCCTTCCAGCGGCAGCGCTATTGGCTGTCGCCGACGCCGGAGCCCCGGACCGCTCCTGCACTGTCGGGCGCCGGTGAGCACCCGGTGCTGGGCGGCGGCCTGGACCTGGCGGACGGCAGTACGGTGCACACGGCCAGGCTGTCCGCCGCCACCCACCCGGAGCTGGCGGACCGGGAACTCGGCGCGGACGGCACGCTGCTGGGCGGGACACCGCTGGTCCTCACCCGGCACGCCACGCTGCGGCTGCCCGCCGAAGGAGCGCTCGACGTACAGCTGGCGCTCGCCCAGCCGGACCGGAGCGGCCACCGGGCAGCGACCCTGCACGCGCGGCCGGTGCCCGCGGCCGGGGGCGCGCCCGGCGCGTGGCAGCGGCACGCCGAGGCCGTGGTGCCGGGTGTGGCGGGCTGTGCGCAGGAGGCCGCGCTGTACCGGGTGGACTGGATCCCGGTGCCGCTGCCGGAGGCCTTCGGCGGCAAGACCGACCCGGGCGACCGGCTGGTGTCGGTGCCCGTGGGGGCCCAGGCCGCGGCCCGGGAGGCATGGGCCCGGGTGCAGGAGCTGGCGACCGGGGGCGACCCCTCGGTGCGGCGGCTGGTGCTGGTCACCTCGGGCGCGTGCTCGGTCGCGGGTGAGCCGCTGACCTCGGATCCGGGAGCGGCAGCGGCCTGGGGCCTGGGCCGCACCGCGCAGTCCGAACTCCCGGGCCGGGTGGTGCTGCTGGACACCGACGGGACGGACGCCTCCCGAGCGGCGCTGCCGGCGGCGCTGGCCCTCGGCGAGCCCCAGCTCGCACTGCGGGAGGGGACGGCGTACGTTCCCCGCCTGGTCCTGGCCGGGGAACCCGGCGCGGACGAGGCGCGGGCGACACTCCGGGCGGACGGCACCGTGCTGATCACGGGCGGTACCGGGGCGCTCGGTGCCCTGGTGGCCCGCCACCTGGTGACCGAGTACGGCGTGGGGCGCTTGCTGCTGGTTTCGCGCAGTGGTGCGGCTGCGCCCGGCGCGGGGGAGCTGGTTGCGGAGCTGGGTGCGCTGGGTGCGCAGGTCACGGTCGCGGCGTGTGACACCGCCGACCGGGGGGCTCTGCAGGCGCTGCTGGCGGAGACCCCGGCCGCGCATCCCCTCACGGCTGTGGTGCATACGGCTGGTGTGCTGGACGACGGCACGCTGGAGTCCTTGACCGAGGAGCGGCTGGCGCGCGTACTGGCTCCCAAGGCCGATGCGGCCCGGCACCTGCACGAGCTCACCCGGGAGCTGGACCTCGACGCGTTCGTCCTGTTCTCCTCGCTCGCGGGAACGCTCGGCACGGCCGGACAGGGCAACTACGCCGCCGCCAACGCCTACCTCGACGCACTCGCGGAGCACCGGACGGGTCTGGGGCTGCGGGCCGTATCCCTGGCGTGGGGCCTGTGGGAGGGCGCGGGCATGGGCGGCACGCTCGGTGACACCGAGCGGAGCCGGATGGACCGGGCCGGCGTACGTCCGATGACGGCGGCCGCGGCGCTGGCCCTGCTCGACGCGGCGCTCACCCGCGGTGAGGCGGCGCTGGTCGCGGCCGCGCTGGACGGGAAGACGCTGTCGGAGCGGGCAACGGCGGGAGCCCTGCCGAAGGTGCTGTCCGCGCTGCCGTCCGCGGTCCCCGCCGGCGGCACGGCGGGCGACGGGAACGGCGGCGATCAGACCGGCGACGAGCCCGGCGGCGAGTCGGGCTCCGCGGCCGGACCGGTGGTGCTGGACGCGGAGCAGGCGTACACGCTGGTGCTGCGCCATGTCGCCGAGGTCCTGGGGTACGACGACCCGGAGGAGGTGGAGGTCGAGGAGGAACTGCTCGACCTGGGCTTCGACTCGCTGATGGCGGTGGAGCTGCGCAACCGGCTCAACGACGAGACCGGTCTGGTGCTCCCCAGTTCGCTGGTGTTCGACTTCCCGACGGTCGGCAAGCTGGCGGACCACCTGGCGGAGCAGCTGGCTCCGAGTACCGCCGGCGAGTAGGCGGGGTGTGTGCTTCTCGCGGTCGGGCCCACGGCCGGACCGCGAGAAGCAGGCCTCGCCACCGGCCTATGCTGCGGCCAGACCCTGCTGTTCGGCGGCTAACGGGGTGTGGACGATGAGACGCACGGTGCCGTTGGGGTCCTCATGGAGCAGTTCGACCATGCGCACCGCGATGACGCCGTGCTCGGGGTGGCGCATGTGGTGGACCCGCGTCAGCGGTCCGCACACCCGGTGCTCGTCCCACCACTCCCGGAAACGGGCGCTGCGGCGGGAGAGTTCGTGGATCATCCGATCGGTGCGCGGGAGGACCCGCCAATCCGTCACCTCGGCCCGGAACCGGGCGACGAGGTGGCGCGAGGCGCTCTCCCAGTCGACGAAGCGGCGGTGGGCCACCTCGGAGGTGAGCATCCACACGAGCAGATTGCGCTCCTGCTCGGGCAGTTGGCCGAAGTCGGTGAGCCACGTGGGCACCGCTCGGTTCCAGCCAATCAAGTCACCGGAGAGGGAGCAGACGTAGGCGGGAAACGGGTACATGTTCTCGGCCACCGCCTCCAGGTACTTCCAGGAGTCGGGCGTTCCCGCCGACGGTGCGCACGCATCGGGCTCGCGGGACAGGGCGACCAGGTAGTCGCGTTCGAAGACCGAGAGCCCGAGCACGCTGGCAAGGCCGTCCAGCACGTCCGGTGAGGGCGAGACGTCCCGGCCCTGCTCCAGGTACGTGTACCAGGTGGGACTCACCCCGGCGAGTACGGCGACTTCCTCCCGGCGCAGCCCTGGGGTCCTTCGTCGGACGCCATTAGGCAACCCCACTTCGCAAGGCAAGATACTTTCACGCCTTTTTCTCAGAAAGTGCGCGCGTTCCAGCCTTCGATGCTCACCGATTGTCACGTTCCACCCCCGTGTGAACTGTGGCTAATGATCGTTTGCATCTAATCACAGTCGTCCGACACGGCCGTCGACGGAGAACGTCCCTGCACCGGCTCCTGCGCCGTGCGCTCTCAGCGAACGAATTGCCGGTCAGGCGTCGCGTCCGAATGATCGTGCTACGGTCACGATGTGTGAAGATCGGTAAGTCTCACGGCAGTTGAAGGCCCCGATCGGAGCAAGAGAACGGAACGGCACGGAAGTATCGAACGGTGGCGGTTGCTGCCGGTGGATCCACATGGGGGTTCAGTGACTCGTCAGGATGATTACCAGGCAGCGGATTTCGGCCACATTGCGCCGCGAATGGACAATGGGGGCACCCCGCCCTGGGGCATGGGTGATCAGGTATTCAGCAGCCTTCTCCAGCACCGCATTATCTTCCTCGGTCAGCCCGTCGACGACGACATCGCCAACCGCATCACGGCGCAGCTCCTCATGCTCGCCGCCCAGACCGAAGAAGACATCTACCTGTACATCAACTCGCCCGGCGGTTCGGTGACCGCCGGCATGGCGGTGTACGACACGATGCAGCTCATCAAGAACGACGTCGTCACCATCGCCATGGGCTTCTGCGCCTCGATGGGGCAGTTCCTGCTGACCTCCGGCGCCCCCGGCAAGCGCTTCGCCCTGCCGCACGCGAAGATCCTCATGCACCAGCCGTCGGCCGGCTTCTCCGGCTCGGCCAGTGACATCCGCATCTACGTGCAGCACCTCCTCAAGACCAAGAGGGAGATGGCGGAGCTCATCGCGCAGCACTCGGGGAACGACGTCGAGCGCATCACGAAGGACTCCGACCGCGACTACTGGTTCTCGGCCCAGGAGGCCAAGGAGTACGGCCTCATCGACGACGTGATCAGCTCCACCCCGTCGATGCCGGGCGGCGGCGGACTCAAGGCGAGCTGATCCGGACCCTGTCCCACACGGGCGCGGCGGGTGACCGAGCGTCACTCGCCGCGCCGTCGGTGTTCCCCTGCCCTTAGGGCCTGTCCGAACCCCACCGAGTCCCTGTGAGTACGGAGGCTGTTTCCCCATGCACAAGTACGCGCCCCAGGCCCGCTACGTCGTCCCCCGCTTCGTGGAGCGCACCTCCCAGGGCGTGCGGGAGTTCGACCCCTACGCCAAGCTGTTCGAGGAGCGGATCATCTTCCTCGGCTCCGAGATCGACGACACCTCCGCCAGCGACATCATGACCCAGCTGCTCTGCCTGGAGTCGGCCGACCCGGACCGCGACATCTCCATCTACATCAACTCGCCCGGCGGATCCATCACTTCGCTGCTCGCCATCTACGACACGATGCAGTTCGTCAAGCCGGACATCCAGACGGTCTGCATCGGACAGGCCACCTCCGCCGCCTCGGTCGTCCTGGCCGCGGGCACCAAGGGCAAGCGCGTCGCCCTGCCCAACTCCCGCGTCCTGATGCACGCCCCGGCCAGCCCCGGCCAGCAGGGCCAGGTGTCGGACCTGGAGATCCAGGCGCTGGAGATCGAGCGCATCCGGGACCGGATCGAGGAGATCATGGCCCACCACACCGGCCGCGACAAGGAGCAGATCCGCCACGACCTGGACCGCGACAAGATCCTCACCGCCCAGGGCGCCCTGGAGTACGGGATCGTGGACCAGGTGATCATGCCCCGCGGCAAGAACGGTTCCTGACCGGACATGGCCTTCTCCCATGCTGCGAGCAGGTGGTTCCGGCGGTTCTCCACGGAGGCCGAGGACGGGATGACGCTGCTGTGCTTCCCCCACGCGGGGGGAGCGGCCAGCACCTACTTCCCGATGGCCAAGCTGCTCGCCCCCCGAATAGGGGTGTGCGCCGTGCAGTACCCGGGGCGGCAGGACCGCCGCGGGGAGCCCCCGCTGGACGACCTGGCCGAGCTCGCCGACCGGATCACCGAGGCGTTCACCGAGCTCGCCCCGGACCGGCCCCTGGCCCTGTTCGGACACAGCATGGGCGCCCTGCTGGCGTACGAGGTCGCGCGCCGGCTGGAGACCGCCGGGCGGCTCCGGCCGGTCCGGCTGATCGTTTCCGGCCGGCGGGCCCCGGGCCACGCCGGCACGCGACCCGACCTGCACGACCAGGACGACGCGACGATCCTCGCGGAGCTGCATCGGCTGAGAGGTACGGACGCGGCGGTCCTCGCCGACGACGACCTGGTCCGGATGCTCCTGCCGACCCTGCGCAGCGACTACAAGGCGGTCGAGTGCTACCGGGCGCCCGCGCCCGGAGAAGGCGTACTGGCCTGCCCGGTCTCGGTGTTCACGGGGAGCGAGGACACCCACGTCACCCGCGAGGGGGCCGAGGGATGGGCGGCGTTCACGACCGGCTCCTGCGACGTGGAGTCCTTCCCCGGCGGTCACTTCTTCCTCAACGCCCACCGTGAGGCGATGGCCTCGGCCCTCGCTGCACGGCTCGACGGCGCGGGCGTCGGACAGCAGCCGGGCAGGCCGTTTTCGCCGCAGACCCTTTGAATCCAGGAGAACCACCATGTCCGTGCGAGGGCTGCACAGACCCCTGTCGTACTTCGCCGTGGCCATGGCCGTCACGGCCCTGGTCAGCGCCGTCGGACTCGTCGCCGACGACCGCGTCCTGGTCGGCGAGCCGATCTGGCTCAAGCCGCTGAAGTTCGCGTTGTCGCTGGCGGTCTACGGCGCCACGCTGGCATGGCTGCACTCCTTGCTCGTCCGCGGCCGGCGGGTCAGCTGGTGGGCGGGCACGATCATCACGGTCGGCTCCTCGGTCGAGATGGCGCTCATCGTCACCCAGGTCGTGCGGGGGACCCGCAGCCACTTCAACCAGCAGACCCCGTTCGACGCGGGCCTGTACGCCGTCATGGGCGTGATCGTGGCCGTCCTCTGGCTGGCCACCCTGGTGATCGCCGTGCTGCTGCACCGGCAGCCGCTGCCCGACCGGGCGACCGCCTGGGCCATCCGCTCGGGAGCGGCCATCTCGGTCGTCGGGCTCGCGCTCGGCTTCCTGATGAGCGCGCCGACACCGGAGCAGCTCGCCGACGGGGCCTCCGGCATCATCGGCGCCCACAGCGTGGGTGTCCCGGACGGCGGACCGCAGCTGCCGGTGACCGGCTGGTCCGCCGAGGGCGGCGATCTGCGCATCGGCCACTTCGTCGGCATGCACGCCCTCCAGGTGCTGCCCCTGCTGGCCCTCCTCCTCGCCCGCCGGGCCTCCGGTGCGGGCCGGCTGGCCGACGGCACCGTCCGGCTGCGCGTGCTGGTCGTCGCGGCGGCCGGGTACGCCGGCCTGGTGGCCCTGGTGACCTGGCAGGCGCTGCGCGGCCAGCCCCTGGCCGAACCGGACGGGCCGACCCTGGGAGGGGCCGCCGGCCTGGCCCTGGCCTGGCTGACCGCAACCCTGCTGGCGCTGCGTAGCCCGCGCACCGTGGCGCCTGCGCAGGATCCGGGCCGCCCGCCGGCCGCCGGAGTCCCGTCTGCCGTACAGGGCCCCGAACCGGCGGAGGGCAGCGCGCCGTCCGCCGGGCTGCACGCGGTCGGCACGAGTCCCGGACGCCCCGGCAACAGCTGACCGGGTGCTGGAGTCGCTCACCGGCCGTTCAGCAGCTGGGTGGTGGCCAGTTCCCGGTAGAGGGTGTCCGCTGCCAGGAGTTCGGCGTGGGTGCCCACCGCCCGAGAGCCTGCTGCCGCGGTGGCCGACGTCGGTGTCGGGGCCGCGGGGCAGACGGTCCGCCACCGCGTCGAGCCGGACGAGCGGCAGGGCGTGGCGGAGTAACAGCGAGAACGTAAAAGCGTACTTTCGGCGTTACTGCCGACCATGAGCGGTCACAGCTGCCCGTAACTCTTCAGCACGCGGCGCGCCTGGGCGAAGAGCATGCCCACGTTCACGGTCTTGCGGCAGACGACCACGGCGACCACCTCGTCGGTGCTGTCGACCCGTAGGAAGAGGTGTGCCAGGTTGTCGCTGTTGACCAGGATCTCCTGGAAGCAGTGGCGGTCGCTGACGATCCCACGGCGTTCCTTGAAGATGCCTTCGATCATCACGACGTTGCGGCCCTGGAACAGGTCGAGGGTCGCGGCAGCAAGCATGTCGAGGACTTCCGCCGGATGCGAGTCGACGGTCTCCACCGACAGCAGCATGCCCGTGGACATGTCGATGACCCCTGCGGCCACGCAGTCCGGAACCTCTGAGCGCAGGCTCTTGACTAGGCTCGAAACCCGCTCGGACATGCTCTGGGTCCCTCGGGCTTCTGGTCCGCTCATCGTGCTCCTTAGGTGTGTGGTGTTCAGGCGCAGGGGGTCAGTTGCCCGGAGCGGGCGGGGCGGCCGGGTCGAGCAGTGCGGTGAGGCGCTGCGCGGAGGCCTGCGTTTCGTCGTGCAGGCGCCCGACGTCCAGGCCCGCGTCGGCGAGCACTCCGATCAGCGCCATTTCGCCGACGGTGTGCGCGATCAGGTAGCCGTCGGTGAACCGCGAGACGGTGTGGTGGAGCAGGCCTTTGCTGGTCATGGAACCGGCGCGGCGGGCAATGCTGAGGGTCGCCGCAGTGAGTGCGGCCAGGCTCTCCGGATCAGCCACGTCGTCGGTCTCGGCTGTGATGAGCAGACCGTCGACCGAGGCCACCACCACGTCGGTGACGCCGACCACCTTCTCCCGAAGGGCCCGCACCTCCGTGACGAGCTGCGCATTCCTGGTTGTCACGACTCTCCTGTTGTGTTCGTTCACTTGTGTCCGCCGGGGGCCAGGTACTTCGCGATGAGTGCCGGCGGGGGCCGCCAGTGCCCACCCACGGGCCGCAGCGGAAGGACCGTGTTGATGCCGCTCGCCCCCGGGAGGCGGTGCGGCAGCTCCGCCCGAGGCCGACCGTCGACCGGGGGCGGGCCGTCCCCGGTCGACGCCCGGGCCGTGGCCACCGTTTCCACCAAGCCCTCGCCCATCAGCCGCGAGACCTCGACGGAGACGGCGTACAGGCTTCGGCCGAGCAGGAAGGCGATGTCCCGGACGCTGCGACGGCCGTTGGCGCGCAGCAGGATCTCCCTGCGCTCCCCCGTTGCCGGGCCGCTCAGCTGCGCCGATCCGGCGTCGGTCAGGGCCGGCCGGCTGCGGAAGGGGGAGAGGGAGTGACCGAGCGCCCCGAGGACCCGGATCCGCCGCCCGGCTTCATGTACCAACCATTCCGGTTCGATGCCCTCCGGCGCGGCCAGCCGGCAGGAGTCGGAGTGGTGGTCGATGGTGAATCCGTCGATCCGCCCCATTCCCACGGCCAGGGCTCCGTCCAGTGCGGCCATCATGCACATCAGGTGCAGTTCCGCGCTGCCGACCAATTCCCGGGCGACGAGTTCGCGCCCTATGCGGCCGTCCCCGGCTCCCGACCGGATGACCGACGTCCAGTCGGCCTCACTGACCCGGCCCGAGCGCAGCAGCAGTGTCTCGACCCCTGGTGCGCCGGGTGAGGCCACTTCGACGAGTGCGCCGCACCGGAGGTGGAAGGATCCTCCGGGGTCACCCGCCACCAGCAGCGTTGCGGAGAGCTTGTCCCGCGACGCCTGGGTGAGCGCCCTGGCCAGGTCGAGCCCTGTCGCTCTCGAGGGTTTCCGGTGCGCCGGTAGATCAATTTCTGACATGCCCCTGCAATCAGTCGCATTCTCCTCGGATGCCCGTGACCGACAACCGCATATGCCGGACCGGTAGTCGGAACCCTAGTCAGCCGGGTCGATTATCTGATCAAAGGTCACACATTGCTCATAATCGACCCCGACTGAAATTCACTTGCGTGCTTCATGTCCTATTGATTTCGCATTTGCTCGTCGACCGCCGACGCGACGGCGGACGTGCGGCCACGCCGCAGGGACTCGATCCGGCGTCCGGGTGAATGTGCATGCCGCCCATGTACGCGCAGGCGAGGCGACGGGATGCTTGGCGGATGATCACTGCTCCTTTACGGCGGACGGCCGTTCCGGTGGCTGTCGCGGCTCTCCTGGGTGCCGCTCCGGCCGGTGCCCCGCAGGCGTCCTGGGACACCACGGAGAGGTGCGTTCAGACGGATTGGGACAACCGCTGCCTCCCCACGCGGACGGGGAACGCCGAGCTCGGATGGCAGTACTTCTCCCGCCCGCACGGCATCACCAGCTACGCCAAGAGCACCGATGACGGCAGGTACGAAGCGCCCGGCGCGAAGGGGAAGGTCGGAGTCATCACGGCCTACTGCCGGGAAGTGCAGAAATGCCCGTCATGGGTCAACTGACCTGTTCGCAGGAGTGCCTCTCCCGCGCGCAGGGCGCCGTTGCCGCAGCCCTCTGGCAGTACACCGACACCCCCATCGACAGGCCGTACTACGTCCGCGGATGTGTTCCCGAACCGGACGAGGCCGCAGTGATCGTCGCGCTGTGGACCGGTCCCCGGGCACGGGAGAAGAGGAACCTCTTCCTGCTCGTCCCCCTCGTGTCGCGCGGACTGCCCGTCCCGCCGCGGCACGTCGTTGCGGGGCCGATGAGCCTCGCCCGCGGGACACACCTGTTCGGCTCCGTCGGGCGGCGCTTCGACGGCAAACCCCTCCTCGACGGCAGCGGTCTGGTCGAGGGCAAGGGCCGGCCCTGCCTGTGCGACGACGCCGCGGAACCCCACGGGCCACGCGGCTTCTACTTCGAGCACCCCGGCCGGCCGAAGCGCTACCCATGACTCCCGGGGCAGACGCGCGCGGGATGACGCGCTCGTCGAGCCGTGCGGCGTCGCCCGTCGGAGCCGGGCTGCGGGGGCGGGGGAGCCGAGCCATGCCCCCCGGCCGTCGAGCGCCGTGCGTGGGTTTCGGCGTCAGCCCGTTGTGGTGAGCTCGCCGCTGAGGGTGTCGTGCAGGGTGGCGCTGGGTCCGTTCAGGCCCGTGATTTCGACCGTCTTGCCGCGCTGGGCGTAGCGGTGCTCGATCGCGTCGAGCGCCGCCACCGAGGAGGCGTCCCAGATGTGGGCGGCGGAGAGGTCGATGACGATCCTGTCGGGGTCGCCCGCGTAGTCGAAGCGGCCGACGAGTTCGTTGGAGGAGGCGAAGAACAGCTGGCCGGTGACGGCGTAGACGACCTGGCTGCCGTCAGGGTCGGTGACCGCGGTGACGTCGGCGAGCCGGGCGACGCGCTTGGCGAAGATCACCATCGCGGTGACGGACCCCGTGACGACGCCGACGGCGAGGTTGTGGGTGGCGACGACACACGCGACGGTGACCGCCATGACGGTGATCTCGCCCGCGGGCATCCGCTTCAGCGTCCTGGGGGCGATGGAGTGCCAGTCGAAAGTCGCGAAGCAGACCATGACCATGACGGCGACCAGGGCGGCCATCGGAATGTCCGAGACGACCGGTCCGAAGACGATGCACAGCACCATCAGAAACGCGCCCGCGAGAAAGGTGGACAAGCGGGTCCGGGCGCCCGAGACCTTCACGTTGACCATGGTCTGGCCGATCATTGCGCAGCCGCCCATCCCACCGAAGAAGCCGGTGACGATGTTCGCGACGCCCTGCCCGACGGCCTCCCGGGTCTTCGATGAGCGGGTGTCCGTGATCTCGTCGACGAGCTGCGCCGTCATCAGCGACTCCATCAGTCCGACGAGTGCCATGGCGAAGGCGTACGGGGCGACGGTGGCCAGGGTGTCGAGCGTGAAGGGCACGTCGGGCAGTCCGGGGACGGGCAGCGAGGACGGCAGCGCTCCCTTGTCGCCGACGGTCGGTACGGCGATGCCCGCGGCGACGGTGATCACCGTGAGGACCACGATCGAGACCAGCGGAGCGGGAACCGCGGTGGTGATCCTCGGGAAGAGGACCATGAACGCCAAACCGGCCGCGAACAGCGGGTACACGGCCCACGGCACGTTCCGCAGCTGCGGCACCTGGGCCATGAACACCAGGATCGCCAGGGAATTGACGAAGCCGACCATCACCGAGCGCGGGATGAACCGCATCAGCCTGCCCACGCCCAGCGCGCCCAGCGCGATCTGGAGGACCCCGGCCAGGATCACCGCAGCCACGAGATACCCGAAGCCGTGCTCCCGGTTGAGCGGGGCGATGACCAGGGCCACCGCCCCGGTCGCGGCGGAGATCATCGCGGGCCGGCCGCCGACGACGGCGATCGTGACGGCCATGGTGACGGAGGCGAACAGACCGATCGCCGGATCAACCCCGGCGATGATCGAGAAGGAGATCGCCTCCGGGATCAGCGCCAGCGCGACGACCAGGCCGGCCAGCACCTCGGTACGCAGCACCTTCGGGGACAGCCAGGACGGGCGGAAGGAGCGCACCCGGGCGAGTACGGAAAAGGAAGAGTCGGGCAAGTCGGGCAAACCTGTCGGGCGGGCACACCGCCGGCGGGCAGGCGAGCGTACGGGAAGACGGGACGACCCTCCACGGTACCGGCGCCGCGCCGGGCAGATCACGGCACGGCCCGCTGCGGGAAGGTGCGCCGGCGACGGACCCAGGCCATCACGAGGACGAGCGCGGCCGTGGCGCCGTACGCGAGGTTGCTCGGCATCGGCCGGTAGCCGAGGGACGGGCCGAGGACGTAGACGGCGGCGCCCGCGAGTGCGACGCCCAGCCATTCCCAGCGTCCGTCCAGGGCGACGAGTGCGACCAGGAGCAGGGCGTACCAGGAATAGCCGGGCGTGAGGAGCACGAACGCCCAGCCGGTGACCGTGAGGGCGCCGCTCCACGGCCGCCTCGGGTCCCCGCGCCACATCACGGACACGGCGATGACGGCGATGACGGCGGCCAGTGCGGGGAACGCCCAGGAGTCGGGCAGGACCAGGCGCAGGAGCGCGTAGCGGGACCCGTCCGAGGCGTCCTCGTAGCCCTCCTCCTGCACGTAGCCGCCGAGGTAGCCGAGGACCGAGGCGTGCGAGAAGAGGACGTAGGGGAGGTAGGCGAGCACGACGAAGGCCGCCGCGGGCAGCAGCACGGCGGCCGCGTCGCGGACGCGCCGGACCCCGGACAGGGCGCCGGGGAGGACGACGGCCGGCACCAGCTTGGTGGCGATGGCGGCGCCGATCAGCACACCGCCCGCCGCCCGCCGGGCCAGGGCCCGCGAGGCGACGAGGCCGAGTCCGGCGACGGCGAGCAGTACGCCCAGGACGTCGACGTGGGCGTTGTTGACCGCCTCCAGCGGAACGGCCGGGCACCAGGCCCAGTACGCGGCCTTGCGGAGGTCGTCGCCGCGTCGTCGCAGGATCAGCAGGAGCGCGCCGGTCACGCCCAGCGAGACCAGGCAGGCACCGGTCTGGAGCGGCTTGTGCCGGGCACCGGTGGGGGAGAGCCGGTCGACGGCCAGGAAGTACACCTCGGCGACCGGCGGGTAGATCGTGTGGACGGCGGGCCTGTTGATGCGGGTGCACTGCGCAGTGCCGTCAGCGGACGGGATGCGGGCCAGGTCGGGGCCCGTGCAGGCGGTTCCGGTGGGGAAGAGCCAGGGGTCGCGCAGCCGGGCGAGTGCCGGTTCCTGCGGGGTGTGGTCGTACGGGGAGACGCCGGCGGACTGGACGCGGCCGTCCCAGGCGTAGCGGTAGGAGTCGGTGCTGGTCCGCGGCGGCCCGGCCAGCCCGGTCACCGTGACGGCCACGGCCCCCGCCACGACCAACCGTGCGACGTGGCGGCCCGGGACCCGGCGCAGCGCCCCCAGGGCCACGGCGAACAGCACCCAGCCGGCCGCGTACCTCAGGAACAGGCCGTTGGGGTCGCTGAAGTAGCCCCCGTACCGGATGGTGAGGACGAGGACCGCCGTGAGCGCGGTGAGGGCCACGGCGGTGGCGACGAGCGCGGTGCGAGGGGCGAGGGCGGTAAGGGGTTTCACCCGGGGAAGCGTTCCAGGAACCGGCGTCCGAGTGTGGTCGGCGCCGTGGGCGTCCGTGTTTCGTAAGGTGTTCCGGCCCCCTGCGCGGCCCCCGCCGGGAGTGTGATGGGAGGCATGCGTCTCACCCTGCCTCCGTGGCCGCCCGTGACCTTCACGGCGCGCCTGCACGATGCCCGTACCGCGACCGCGATCGGCCGCCGGCTCGGCCTGGCCATGGCCGTCTGCTTCGCGACCGGTGTCGTGAGCCACTACCTCCAGCACCCGCCGGAATGGCTGGCCGACCGGCTGCCGAGCCGCCCGTACTGGGGCTACCGGCTCACCCAGGGCCTCCACGTGGCGTCCGGGATCGCCGCGATCCCGCTGCTGCTGGCGAAACTGTGGGCGGTCTACCCCCGGCTGTTCGCCTGGCCCCCGGTGCGATCGGCTCTCCACGCCCTGGAGCGGATCTCCGTGGCCGTCCTGGTCGCCGCGGGGCTGTTCGAGCTGTCCACGGGTCTGCTGAACACCTTCCAGTGGTACCCCTGGCCCTTCAACTTCGTTCCCGTGCACTACGCGGTCGCCTGGCTGCTGCTGGGCTCCCTGGTCCTGCACGTCGCCGTGCAATGGCCGCAGATCCGGTCCCACTTCACGCTCCGGTCCCCCGGAACCCTGGCCCTGCCCGAGGCCGACGGGCCGGACCGGCGCCGGCTCCTCCTCGGCGTATCGGCCGCCGTCGGGGCGGTGACGCTGACCACGGTGGGACAGTCCGTGACCGCGCTCGGCCCGCTGGAGCTGTTCGGCCCGCGCAGCCCCGCCCACGGCATCCAGGGGCTGCCCGTGAACCGGACGGCCGCCGCCGCACGCGTCACCCGGGCCTCGCTCGCCGACTGGCGGCTGACCGTGGAGGGGCCCCGGCCGTACACCCTGACCCTGGACGAGCTGCGCACCATGCCCCAGCACGAGGTCACCCTGCCCATCGCCTGCGTCGAGGGCTGGAGCAAGTCCGCCCAGTGGACCGGGGTACGGGTACGCGACCTCCTGGAACGGGCGGGTGGCGGCCCGGGAGCCCGGGCCCGCGTGGTCTCCCTCGAAGCGGCGGGCGCCTACCGGGTGACGGAGATGGGGCGTCACTACGCGCAGGACCCGCTCACGCTGCTCGCCCTGCGCCTCAACGGCGAGGAGCTGTCCCTGGACCACGGCTACCCGGCCCGCATCATCGCCCCCAACCAGCCCGGCGTCCTGCAGACCAAGTGGGTCGGCCGACTGGAGGTCCTGTGATGGGCTTCCGCTGCGCAGTGGGCGGGTTCGGGCTGGTGCTCGCGGGCCGTGGCGGATGGCTGCTGCTCCAGCAGCCGGAGCCGTGGCGGATCGCCGTCTGGCTCGGGGGAGCGGTCGTCGTGCACGACGCCCTCGTCGCGCCGCTCGTGATCGCGGTCGCCGCCCTCGCCGCCGCGGCGGGACTGCGACTGCGCGGTGTACCGCGCGGGGCCCTCGTCGTCGCGGGCTCCCTGACCGCGATTGCCCTGCCTCCGCTCCTGCGTCCCGGCGGGGTGGCAAACCCCACCGTCCTGCCGCTCGACTACCTGCGCAACTGGCTGCTCGCCATGGCGGCCGTCGCGCTCTTGACCGCCGCCTGCGCCGGTGTACGTGCCGTGCTGCGCAGGACCGTCCGCAGGGCCTGATCGGAGCGTCGCGCGCAGAACCGCAGGGACGGGATCCGCAGAAGTGCGGGTCCCACCCCTGCGGTTCGCCGCGCAGGAACCGTCAGCGCGTGAGGTGGACGAAGTGCCGGCCCGCCGCCTGCCAGGTCCCGTACGGGGTCCAGCCCGCGCCCCTCGCCTCGGCGCACAGGGCCCGGGTGCCGAGCCGTGCCCACCGGAAGGACGCCCCACGGCCGCCGTTGCCGTCCTCGACATGGACCTCCACGCGTTCGTCGACGTCGGCGGCGGCCGCCTCGACCAGCAGGGAGCCGTCGGGTGCGGTCAGTTCGGCGGCCCGGCGCAGCAGGGCGGCGGGGTCCCCGCCGATACCGATGTTGCCGTCGATCAGCAGGACCGTGCCCCAACCGCCCTCACCGGGAAGCGGGTCGAAGACCGACCCGCACAGTGCGCTGCCACCCGTCCGCACGGTACGGGCCACCGCCTCGGGGGTGACGTCCACGCCCAGTGCCGTGCGACCGATCCGGGCGAGGGCTGCGACCATACGGCCCGGCCCGCAGCCGATGTCGAGGACGCGTCCGGTACACCGGGCCAGGACGGTGTCGTCGGCCGCATCGGGCTCCGCGCACCACCGCTCGACGTCGAGCGGCAGAAGCCAGCCGTCGTGACGACGGAGGTAGAGCGGGCCCCGGCCCACGCGCAGCGCGTCGGCGTACGGGTCGGCCTGCCAGGCGCGGGCGGCCGGTTCGGTGAGCTGGGCGGTCATCGCGCCACCGTGCACAGGGCGGAGTACAGGGCGGCGAAACGGGTCCGCGGTGCGGCCGCGGCGACGCGTGCCGCGTCGGCGGGGGTGTCCACGTCGCACAGCTCGGGCAGGTCCCGTACGGCCAGCCCCGCGTCGATGAGCCGCCGCCGCTGGACCTCACCGGTCTGCGGCACGGACATGGGCACGCCGAGGACCAACGCCGGGTCGGGGTCTGCCAGGCCGAGCGCCCAGAACCCTCCGTCGTCGGCGGGCCCGAACCAGGCGTCCGCCTCGGTGAAGTCGAGCCCGGCCGCGAGGAGGCCCGGGGTGACCTGCGGGGTGTCCATGCCGATGAGCAGGGCCGGCCCGTCGGCCAGCGCGAACGCCGCGGCCAGCCGGACGTCCAGGCCGCCCGTGCCCTGCGGGACGACCTCGATCCCCTCGGGGACCCAGGACGCCGGCTTGCCGTCCAGGACCAGGACGCGGCGCCCGGCCGGCGCGGCCAGGACCGCGGCCAGGGTGTCCCGGAGCGAGGCGAGGGCCAGGTCGGCCGCCTGCTGCGGGGTGAACGCCGGGGTCAGACGGGTCTTCACACGGCCCGCGACCGGCGTCTTGGCGATGACGAGGAGGGTGCTCATGCGGAGCCCCCCTCGGCCGGTGCGCGTCGGGTGACCGGCGGCTCGGCCAGGACCCTGCGCATGTCGCGTACGGCGTGCCAGGTGCCCCGCCAGGTGCCTGTGACCTTGGACTTCCCGGACCGGGGCAGATAGGGGACGTCCGTCTCGGCCACCCGCCAGCCCGCGTCGGCCGCGCGGACGACCATCTGGAGGGGGTAGCCGCTGCGCCGGTCGGTCAGCTCCAGGCCGAGCAGGGCCTCGCGGCGCGCGACCCGCATCGGGCCGAGGTCGTGCAGTCGCAGCCCGGTCCGGCGGCGCAGCATCCCGGCCAGCGCGAGGTTTCCGGCGCGGGCGTGCACCGGCCACACGCCGCGCTCCTGCGGCCGGCGCCGGCCGAGCAGCAGGTCGGTCTCGCCGGCCGCGACCCGCTCGGCCATCGGGGCGAGCAGGCCGGGGTCCATGGAGGCGTCGCAGTCGCAGAAGCAGACCAGCTCGGCGCGTGCGGCGAGCAGCCCGGCGTGGCAGGCGGCCCCGAAGCCGCGCCGGGCCTCGTGCACGACGGTGGCGCCGAGGCCGCGGGCGATGTCCGCAGAGCCGTCGGTGGAGCCGTTGTCGACGACGATGGCCCGCCACCCGGCCGGCACCCGTGCCAGCACCCAGGGCAGGGCCTGCGCCTCGTCGAGACACGGCAGTACGAGGTCCGCGCGGGGCGGACGGCAAGCAGAGGAAGTCACCCTCCACACCGTAGGAAGCAGAAGGCCGGGAAGGGCGCCCGAAGACCTTACGAAACGCGGACACCACGTCGCCCCGCGGCAGCCCCGGGTCCGCCCCCGGGCGCCGCGATGTCACTCTGGACGCATGGCACCCAGCAACGAAACCGACCGCGGCCCCTCCTCCGGCGGCGTCGGGGGCCGCGTCCTGGTGGTGGACGACGACCCGACGGTCTCCGAGGTCGTGGCCGGCTATCTGGAACGGGCCGGGTTCACGGTGGACCGCGCCGCGGACGGCCCGGCCGCGCTGGAGGCCGCTGCCCGGCGCCGGCCGGACCTCGTCGTCCTCGACCTGATGCTGCCGGGCATGGACGGCCTGGAGGTCTGCCGCCGGCTGCGGGCCCGTTGCGACGGCGGGCCTTCCGTACCCGTGGTGATGCTCACCGCACGCGGCGACGAGGACGACCGCATCCTGGGCCTCGAGGTCGGCGCGGACGACTACGTGACCAAGCCCTTCAGTCCGCGCGAGCTGGTCCTGCGCGTGCGGTCGGTCCTGCGCAGGGCATCCCCGGTCCCCGCCGACGAGCCCCGGCTCGCGGCGGCCGGCCTGATGGTGGACCCCGCCGCCCGCCGAGCCACGAAGGAGAGATCCGAACTGCCGCTCACCTTGCGGGAATTCGACCTCCTGGCCTACTTCATGCGGCACCCCGGCCAGGTCTGCGACCGGGAGCGGCTGATGCGCGAGGTCTGGGGCTGGGACTTCGGCGACCTGTCCACCGTCACCGTGCACGTCCGCAGGCTGCGGAGCAAGATCGAGAAGGATCCGGCCGATCCGCAGCTGATCCGCACGGTGTGGGGGGCCGGGTACCGCTTCGAGGCGGGCCCGTACCCGTCCGACCGGCCGACGGCCGAGGCGGCCGTGCCCCGGGCGGAGGACGGCCGTGCGTGACCTGCTGCTGATCGCCCTGTACGCCTTCCTCGGCGCGGCGGCCGCCGGACTGCTCGGCGCGGCCGCGCTGCGGATGCTGCGCCGGCGGAGCGTGGCGGTGTCCCTCGCGGTCGTCGCGGCGGTCGCCGTGTCCGCGATGCTCGCCGGGACGCTCGCGGTGGCCTGGGCGATGTTCCTGTCCTCGCACGACCTCGCCGTGGTGACCACCGTCGTCGCGATGGCCGCCGCCGTCTCCCTCGGCACGGCCCTGCTGCTGGGCCGGCAGGTCGTGCTGCGCTGCCGGGAACTCGTCGGTGCGGCACGCGGCTTCGGGCAGGACGGCACCTTCGCGGCTCCCACCGTTCCGGCCCCCGCCGAACTCATGGCGCTGAGCCGCGAGCTGGCGCTCACCAGTGAGCGCCTGGTGGCCTCACGCGAACGCGAGCGCGCACTGGAGACCTCCCGGCGGGAGCTGGTGGCCTGGATCTCCCACGACCTGCGGACCCCGCTCGCCGGGCTGCGCGCGATGTCGGAGGCCCTCGAGGACGGCATGGCGGCCGACCCGACCCGCTACCACCGGCAGATGCGCGCCGAGGTGGAACGCCTCAACTCCATGGTCACCGATCTGTTCGAGCTCTCCCGCATCCACGCAGGCGCGCTCTCCCTCAACCCGACCCGGATGTCCCTGTACGACCTGGTCGGCGACGCGCTGGCGGGCGCGGACGCCCTGGCCCGCGCACGCGGGGTGCGGCTGGCGGGCGGGGGCGTCGCCCCGCTCCCGGTGGAGGTCGACGGCAAGGAGATGACGCGGGTGCTCTCCAACCTGCTGGTCAACGCCATCCGCCACACCCCGGCCGACGGCACCGTCGCGGTCGCAGCCGAACGCCGGGCGGACGCGGTGGTGCTGTCCGTCACCGACGGGTGCGGCGGGATCCCGGAGGAGGACCTGCCCCGCGTCTTCGACACCGGCTGGCGCGGGTCACCGGCGCGTACCCCTCCCTCCGGCGCGGGCCTGGGCCTGGCCATCGTCCGCGGCATCGTCGAGGCCCACTCCGGACACGCCGACGTCCGCAACGTGCCCGGCGGCTGCCGCTTCGAACTGACCCTCCCGGCCCCCGCCTAGTAGGGCTTGGTCAGGTTGCTGCCGGCTCCGGGCTCCGCGGTGGGCCGTAGCGGAGCCGACCGACGGTGGTGTCGGCCGGCCCCCCGGCGCGTCCGGTCCCCGCGGGCAGCGCGGGGGCCTTCAGTCGACGGCGCCCGCCGACGCCCGCTGACCGGACCGGGCGAACTGCGCCATTCCCTCGGCGAAGCCCACCTCCGGGCGCCAGCCCAGCTCGTCGCGCAGCCGGGCGGAGTCCGCGGTGATGTGCCGTACGTCGCCGAGGCGGAACTCGCCCGTGACCACCGGCGCGGGCCCGCCGTGCGCCGAGGCGAGCTCGGACGCCATCTCTGCGACCGTGTGCGGCTCCCCGCTGCCGGTGTTGTACACGGTCAGCCGTGCGGAGGCCATGCCGCCCACGGCCTCCAGCGCCACCACGTTCGCCGCGGCCACGTCCGTGACGTGGACGAAGTCCCGCCGTTGCGCCCCGTCCTCGAAGACGCGGGGGGCTTCGCCCCTGGCCAGCGCGGACCGGAAGAACGAGGCCACCCCGGCGTAGGGGGTGTCGCGAGGCATCCCCGGCCCGTACACGTTGTGGTAGCGCAGCGACACCGCACGGCCCTCCGTGTACCGGGCCCAGGACGCCGCCAGGTGTTCCTGGGCCAGTTTCGTCGTCGCGTACACGTTCCGCGGATCCGTCGGCGCGTCCTCGCCGACCAGGCCCGGCGCGAGCTCGGCTCCGCAGTCGGGGCAGCGGGGCTCGAAGCGCCCTGCCCGGAGGTCCTCGGTCCGCCGCGGCCCGGGGCGTACCGTGCCGTGCCGCCCGCAGGAGTACCGGCCCTCCCCGTAGACCACCATCGACCCGGCGAGGACGAGTTCCCGGACCCCGGCCGCGGCCATCTCCGCCAGCAGCACCGCCGTCCCGAGGTCGTTGCAGCCGACGTACTCGGGGGCGTCCGCGAAGTCCTTGCCCAGGCCGACCATCGCCGCCTGGTGGCACACCGCGTCCACTCCGCGCAGTGCCGTCCGGACCGCGTCGGGGTCCCGTACGTCGGCCCGGACGAACTCCGCATCGGGCAGGGGCGGAGTACCGCGGTGGGCGGCGGGGAGCAGGGCGTCGAGGACGACGGGATCGTGCCCGCGGGCCTTGAGGGCGGTGACGATGTGGGAGCCGATGAACCCGGCTCCTCCGGTGACGAGTACGCGCATGCTCCGGACGCTACGCACAGCCGGGGCCGGCGGGGCTCTCCGGCGCGTGCACGTAAGACATCCGTCATGCATCGGGGCCGCAGCGGGGACCGGGCGCCCGTGCTGCGGGGCCGGGTGCCGCCATGCGGGACTCCGGGTCGGCGTGTCACCAGACCTCCGGTACCTGCGGTGGGGCATGTTCTCGTAGGCGGGGCGGCGAGGCGGGCCCCGCAAGGCGGAAGCTGCGGAGGTGCCATGGAGGCGAGCGGCGAGGGGGAGGGGGTGAGCGCGCGCCTGCGGTCGGCCCTGGCGTCCGTGTGGGCGGCCGGCCCGCAGTGGGGGCCGTCGCGTCCGGAGTTCTGGCGCAGCCCGCTGAGGGGGCCGTGGCTGACCGCCGTGTTCGGTGCCGTCCTGCTGTTCGGCGTCGTGGTCCTCTTCGTGACGGGCCTGCTGTCGTACGCCGCGTACGACCCGGATCTCGCCGCGGTGAACGACCAGACCCCGGACAAGGGGTGGCTCGGCTTCTACCTCTTCTCCTGGCCGACGTCCCCGTACTGGCTCTACCGGGTCACCCAGGGCGTGCACGTCACTCTCGGTGTCGCGCTCGTGCCCGTGCTCCTGGCGAAGCTGTGGTCGGTGATCCCCAAGCTCTTCGCCTGGCCGCCCGTGCGGTCGGCGGCCCAGGCCGCCGAGCGGCTCTCCCTGCTCCTGCTGGTGGGCGGTGCCGGGTTCGAGTTCGTCACCGGCATCCTCAACGTGCAGCTCCACTACGTCTTCCCGGGCTCCTTCTACACGCTCCACCTCTACGGTGCCTGGGTGTTCATCGGCGCCTTCGTCGTCCACGTGTCCTTCCGGCTGAAAAGGGCCGTACGGGCCCTGCGCGCCGGGCCACGGCAGCCGCCGCCCGACAGCGAGGAGGCGGCGGGACTGGTTTCGCCCCGCCCGGCCGAACCCACGATCACCCGGCGGGGCGCGCTGGGGATGGTCGGGCTGGGGTCGCTGGCGCTGCTCGTGGTGACCGCCGGGCAGAGCGTGGACGGGTGGTTGCGGCGGACGGCGCTCCTGGCGCCGCACGGCCAGGACCCGGGATCCGGGCCGAACGGTTTCCAGATCAACAAGACCGCGGTCTCGGTCGGCATCCGAGCCGCCGACATCGGGCCGGCCTGGCGGCTGACCGTACGCGGCGCCGGCCGCCAGGTCGACCTGACCTACGCCCGACTGCTGGAGCTGCCCCAGAGCCAAGCGCGGCTGCCCATCGCCTGCGTGGAGGGCTGGTCCACTTCCGACCAGCAGTGGAGCGGGGTCCGCCTCACCGAGCTGGCCGCTCTCGTCGGCCTCGGCGCCGAGGACGGCCCGCAGGTCCTGGTCGAATCCGTCCAGCGCGGTGGATCGTTCAGCTCCGTCGTCCTGAGCGCCTCCCAAGTCCGCGACGACCGCTCGCTGTTGGCCGTACGGGTCAACGGGGCCGTCCTCTCCCGCGACCACGGGTACCCCGCCCGGGTGATCGTCCCGGGTGCCCCGGGGGTCCACAACACCAAATGGGTCACCCGACTCACCTTCGGGGAACCCTCATGAAGCTGCCCACCGCCCGCGCCGCCACGACCGCCTTCCGCCGCCGCTACGGCGCCTCCCCGCTCCACCTGCTCCTCGTCCTGGCCTCCTTCGCCCTGGCCTGCTACGCGGGCCTGCGCCTGCTCGCCGGAGACACCCTCGGCGTGGCCGTGTGGTGCGTGGGGGCCGCGCTCCTGCACGACCTCGTCCTGCTGCCGCTGTACGCGGTCACCGACCTGGCCGTCCAGCGCGTCCTGGGTGACCGCTCCGGGGAGGGGGAGGGCAAGGGCAAGGTCAGACCGCGGGCAGGGGTCAACCACGTCCGGGTGCCCGCCTTCGTCTCCGGCGTCCTGCTGCTGGTGTACTGGCCGCTGGCACTCCGCCAGGTCGGCCACTACACGGTCACCACCGGCCTGCCGGCCGACGTCTTCCCGGGACGGTGGCTGCTGATCACCGCCTGCCTGTTCGCCGCTTCGGCGGCCGTCCTTGCCGTGCGGCTCTGGAACGGCGGCAGGGACGCGCGCAAGGCGCGTGCCCGGGCGCGCAGAGCCGGCAAGTGACGTCGCCGGCGCGGATCGCACAGCGGTCGCACGCAGACGATGGCGCGGTCTCGCCACCCGCTACGAGACCGCCACCATCTGTCCCGCAGCCCGCCACATCGCCGGGATCGTCATCGGATCCGCGGGACCGCGCATATGCACCATCCCCGCCCTCAAATGCTCCTATACGTCAGGATTCTGACCCTGGAGCAGCTATCTGGGGGTCAAGGGATCGCAGGTTCAAATCCCGTCGTCCGGACTTTGCTTCGTGCAGGTCGAAGGCTGTTCTCTCACACACGGGAGGACGGCCTTTTCCATGCAAGTAATGCTGGTGGTCGCAGTGTGGTCGCACGCCCGCTTTGGGGTTGGTTGGCGGTGGGGTGGAAGCCGGTCGGGGCGGGGGAGCGGAGCCGTTTGAGGGCTTCGCGGAGGTGCTGGACGTGGTCGCGTGGTGGTCGCAGCCGGGCGAGGACGGTGTGGGGCCGCAGGGGTCGGCCGTCGGTGGTGACGAGGTGGTTGTTGTCGATCGCGGAGAGCGTGCCACGTACATAGAGGACACGCTCGGCCAGGTGGACGTCGTCCCAGTGCAGACCGAGGGACTCTCCTTTACGTAGGCCGGTGCCGATGAGGAACCTCGAACAGGTCGGCCATGCCCGGGTCTGCCTGGTGGCAGTGCTGGAGGAAGCGGACGGCCTCGTCCGCGGTCCAGATCCGCTCGGGCGACGGTGCACGGTGAAGTGCCGGGGCATCTATTCTTTCCGTCCGCCCCGGACAGACCTCAGGAGCGAAACGAGCAGCCCGAATGCAGGACTGTACGCCAATTGAATGAAGTGCGGCGACATTCGCTGTCAACCGTCGGTGCGGAATCGGGTCCCGGCACACTGCTGCTGGCACGACTGCGCAACAGCTTGAGCGCTCATTCCTGCCGTCCGCCGTGATGGTGTGGCATGCCCATCTGACCCATCGCCCCCCCTCGGCGTATCGGTTTTCAGCCTGCGGGAAGGTTCCGACATGAAGCGTCAGTCACTTCGCAGATCGTGGATCCGGGCCGTCACCACGCTCGCGGCGTCGGGAACTCTTGGATTGCTTGTCAATCTCGGTTCGTCAACGACCGCTTCAGCCAACGCGACAGCTATGTCCGTCGATTACTCCATCGGTGTGCCAGGATCGAACGGTGCTGTGAGTGCCGACTTCGAGCCCCGCCCACCGCGGAGGGCCGATGACGACGGTGGTCGTGGTGACGACGGTGGTCGTGGTGACGACGGTGGTCGTGGTGACGACGGTGGTCGTGGTGACGACGGTGGTCGTGGTGACGACGGTGGCCGTGGTGACGACGGTGGCCGTGGTGACGACGGTGGTCACGGTAACGGCGGTGACGACGGTGGTCACGGTGACGAACCAGGCGGGCATGGGACGGGCAGTGGCAATCCTCATGAGCACCCTCGCCCACCAGGCCCCCAGGGCCCCCAGGGCACGCAGGGGTTCCAAGGCGCGCAGGGCAGCCAGGGCTTTCAGGGCAGTCAGGGGTTCCAGGGCACGCAAGGATTCCAGGGCACGCAGGGCAGTCAGGGCATCGGGTCCCAGGGCCCCCAAGGCAGCCAAGGCTTCCAGGGCAGTCAGGGGTTCCAGGGCACGCAAGGATTCCAGGGCACGCAGGGCAGTCAGGGCACCGGGTCCCAGGGCTCCCAAGGCGCTCAGGGAAGTCAGGGCTCCCAAGGCAGTCAGGGTTCTCAGGGCATCGGCTCCCAGGGCAACCAGGGTGGGGCAGGCCCGCAGGGAAGTCAGGGCAGTCAGGGCGGTCTCGGGGCGCAGGGCAGTCAGGGGACCGCCGGCCCGCAGGGAAGTCAGGGGGCCGCCGGAACCCAGGGCAGCCAAGGCAGCCAGGGCGGTGCCGGGGCGCAGGGCAACCAGGGCGGTACCGGAGCCCAGGGCAGTCAGGGCGACGCTGGGGCGCAGGGAGGTTCGGGCAGTCAGGGCGGTCTCGGGGCGCAGGGCAGTCAGGGAGACGCCGGCCCGCAGGGAAGTCAGGGGGTCGCCGGAACCCAGGGCAGCCAAGGCAGCCAGGGCGGTGCCGGAGCGCAGGGCAACCAGGGCAGTACGGGCTCGCAGGGCAACCAGGGCGGGGCAGGCCCGCAGGGAAGTCAGGGCAATCAGGGCGGGATCGGAACCCAGGGAAGCCAAGGCGGTCAGGGTTTTCAGGGCGACACCGGCACGCCAGGATCCCAAGGCGTCCCTGGCACCCAGGGTGGTCCCGGTGTCCAGGGTGGCGCCGGTGTTCAGGGTGCCCAGGGCGGTATCGGCCCGCAGGGTTTCCAGGGTGCGCAGGGCAGTCCGGGTGGTTCGGGAGCCGGCCCGCAGGGCAGCCAGGGCAGCCCCGGCACCCAGGGGTTCCAGGGCAGCCAAGGCAGCCAGGGAGTCCAGGGCAACACCGGCGCCCAAGGGGACCAGGGCAGTCAGGGATTCCAGGGCAGCCAGGGGTTCCAAGGGGGCGCCGGAGTCCAGGGCAGCCAAGGCGACGCCGGTCCGCAGGGAAGCCAGGGCGGTATCGGTCCGCAGGGCGGCGAAGGCAGTCAGGGCGATGTCGGCAGCCAGGGCAGCCAGGGCGGCCCCGGTGCGCAGGGCAGTCAGGGTGACGCGGGGGCGCAGGGAAGTCAGGGCAGTCAGGGCGATGTGGGCAGCCAGGGCAGCCAGGGTGGCCCGGGTGCGCAGGGCAGTCAGGGTGACGCGGGGGCGCAGGGAAGTCAGGGCGGCGAAGGCGGTACGGGAGCCCAGGGCAGCCAGGGCGGCCCGGGTGCGCAGGGCAGTCAGGGTGACGCCGGGGCGCAGGGAAGTCAGGGCGGCGAAGGCGGTACGGGAGCCCAGGGCAGCCAGGGCGGCCCCGGTGCGCAGGGCAGCCAAGGTGACGCGGGGTCGCAGGGAAGTCAGGGCAGTCAGGGCGATGTAGGCAGCCAGGGAAGCCAGGGCGGTCCAGGTGCGCAGGGCAGTCAGGGTGACGCCGGGGCGCAGGGAAGTCAGGGCGGCGAAGGCGGTACGGGAGCCCAGGGCAGCCAGGGCGGCCCCGGTGC
>NZ_JBEZVK010000081.1:0-25387 GCF_040636955.1 Streptomyces sp. NPDC032472 | reverse complement strand
GCGCCGTCCGTCGGCGCGGCCGGCCCGCGGCCCCCGCTGCCGGGCGCACCCCGGTCCGCCGGGCCCGGCGCCGCGGGCCCCCGGGCCGCGGTGTCGGACGGCGGCAGGGGGTCGGGGGCGGCGTTGTCGCAGGTCGGGTGGGGGTCCCTCATCGGGGGTCTCCGTTCGCCGGGTGGTGCCGATCGGCGCGAGGTGCGGTCAGGGGGTCAGCCCGGCGAGGACCGAGCCGAGCAGGTCCAGGGAGTCCCGCAGGTGGGGGAGTTCGAGGGGGTCGCGGGCGGTGAGCGCGGCGAGCCGCTCCTCCGTGGTGGCGCCGAGCAGCGGGCCGGTGGACAGCCGGACCCGCAGGGCGCCCAGTTCGTCGGCGAACCGCTGCCCGCCGGGGGCGGGGGTGCCGAGCCGGGTGCCGAGCCAGTCCTCCAGCTCCATCGCGTCGCGGACGCCCTCGCGGGCCAGCCCCGGCCGCAGCGGGGTGAGGTCCGCGTACACGTGGCGCCCGGCCTGCGGGGGCCGGGCGAGCGCGCCCGCGGCCAGCAGCCGGCCGTGCACGGCGGAGGCGACGGCGCCGTGCAGGGCGGCGGCCGCCCGGACCCGCTCGGCGACGGTGCCGGGCTCGTCGAGGACGTGCACGGCGGCCCCCGCGACCGGCCCGGCGACGAGGGAGCCGGTGGCGGCGAGGATGTCGAGCGTGCCGGCCCGCAGCCACGCGCCGTGCGGGGTGTCGGGGAAGCGGACCACGGCTGCGGGCCACCCGGCGGGCAGCAGTGCCCCGGCCAGGTCGAGGAGTACGGCGGCCCGGTCGGGGATCATCTCGGCCGGGCTCAGGACGAGCGTGTCGTGCGGCCGGTGCACGGTGTCGCGCCAGCTCTCGTCGCTGACGACGAACAGGTCGGCGGTGGCGGCGGCCTCGCAGGCCTCCAGCAGCAGTTCGGGCGGCGGCACGGTCGCGGTGGGGTCGTCGGCGACCGACAGCAGCAGCACGCGCGGGTCGCCGCCCTCGGCCCGTACCCGCCGTACGGTCTCCAGCAGGGCGTACGGGTCCGGTACGCCGCCGCACTCGGCCGGGGTCGGCACGTGGTACGCCCGCCGTCCCAGCAGCCGGATCCCGGGGGTCCACCAGGCGGGACACGGCCGGGGCAGCAGCACGTCGCCCCCGTACGCGCCGAGCAGCGCGAGCAGCAGCGCGGGCGCGCCGGGGCCGGCGGCGACGTCCTCGGGGGCGGTGGCCAGCCCGCGCCGCTCCCAGTGCCGGCAGGCGGCCTCGCGTACGGGTACGGAGCCGCCCGGCGGTTCGGGGGCGGACCGCTCAGCCGCCGCGGCGATCACGGCGGTGAGCTCGGGCAGCACGGGCAGGCCGGGCGGCGGCGCGGGCGGCCCGTACCGGACCGGGCCGCGGCCCTGCGCCGTGCGCTGCATCCCCTCCACCTCGCTCCGCCTTCCCCGTCGCGTCCGCCCGTCCGCCGTCCACGTGCGTCGCTCCGTCTCCGCCGAGGGGCGGTGTGCTCATGACGATGCCCTTTATACGGTTGTTCGCCGGAATGCGCCTGTTGTATGCGCCCCGGGGCCGGCCGGCCGCGCAGCCTCTGCCGGCTCAGCGGGCTCAGCCCTTCCGCCCCAACAGCGCCAACAGCCTGGTCTGGGCGTCCGCACCGGGCGGGACCTCCAGCGGCTCGGCGAACATCCCACTGGCCGCGAGCCCGTCGGCGTACGGCATGACCTCCTTGATGGAGAACTCGACCAGCCCGTCCGGCAGCCGGTCGTCGGCGCCGATGCCGCGGGACAGGTCCCAGGCGTGCACGACGCAGTCGGCGGTCAGCTCCGAGCAGTACGCCGCCCCCTTGGTGGGCCCGTACGACAGCTGCACGGTGCGCTCCAGCGCCCCGGGTGCGGCGAAGGCGGCGTGCGCGGTTTGCGCGGCCTGTTCCCAGGCGGCGACGGGGTCCTCGCCGAGCACGTCACCCGCGAACCGGTCGCCGACCTCCGCGACGGTGCTGCCGTCGGTGACCAGCGGCGGGATCCACAGCTGCTCGCCGGTGACGTGGTTGACCAGGTCGCGCACGGTCCACTCGGTGCACGGGGTCGGGGCGCCCCACTGGTCGGCCGCGACGGCGCGCACGCGCTCACCGAAGAGCCGCAGCGCCGCGGCGTGCTGTTCGAGCAGCGTCTCCGGCATGGGTCTCACCGCCTCCTGCGCTCGGTGCTTCCCCTGCTGCCCACTGTCCTCGCCCCCGCAGCGGCCTGCCAGTCACCCGCCCGATCCCCTTGCGCCCCATGCACTCTGTCCACATGTCAAAACGCATATCTCAGATCGCGGGCGAGTCCCTTACGGTGATCACACGGCTTCGGCAAGGGGCCCGCGACGAGAGGGAGTCGGGACATGGGAACCAAGGAGACGGCCGTCTACACGCACGGGCACCACGAGTCCGTCTTGCGCTCGCACCGCTGGCGTACCGCCGCGAACTCGGCGGCGTACCTGGTCGGCGAACTGCGCCCGGGGATGTCCGTCCTGGACGTGGGCTGCGGCCCCGGCACCATCACGGCGGACCTGGCGGAACTCGTCGCGCCCGACGGCCGGGTCACGGCCGTGGACGCGGCACCGGACGTACTGGAGCAGGCGGCGGCGTACGTGAAGGAACGCGGCCTGCAGCAGGCCGTCACCTTCGCGACCGCGGACGTGCACGCGCTGGACTTCCCGGACGACTCCTTCGACGTGGTCCACGCCCACCAGGTCCTCCAGCACGTCGGCGACCCGGTGCAGGCACTGCGCGAGATGCGGCGGGTGTGCCGGCCGGGCGGGATCGTCGCCGCCCGGGACGCGGACTACGCGGCCATGACCTGGTACCCGGCCGAGCCGGGCCTGGAGGAGTGGCTGGGCCTGTACCGGCGGGTGGCCCGCGCCAACGGCGGCGAGCCGGACGCCGGACGCCGGCTGCTGTCCTGGGCCAGGGCCGCGGGCTTCACGGACGTCCGCTGCTCCGCGACGGCCTGGTGCTACGCCGAGCCCGAGGAGACCGCCTGGTGGTCGACCCTGTGGGCGGACCGTACGACCGCCTCGGCCTACGCCACCCGCGCCACCGCCGGCGGCCATGCCACCGAGCAGGACTTGTCGGCGATCGCCGAGGCCTGGCACCGCTGGGGCGCGGCCCCGGACGCCTGGTTCTCGGTCCTGAACGGCGAGATCCTCTGCCGGGCCTGAGGCGCCGCCGCCCCCGGGCGCGCGGTCCCGGACCGTCCCCGGCCCGGGCCTGCGCGGTGGTTCAGCCCTCCCGGTTTCCGCTGTACAACAGGCCGGTGAATCCTTCTGCGCCCGCCGTGCCTCTCATAGGGGTGCGGACGACCGTGTCCGCCCCGCATCCCACCGGGAGGACCTCTTGACCACCACCGTCGTCATCGCCGCCGCGGCCGCCGCGGTGCTGCTGTGCGCGTGCACCGTCACGCTGCTGCGCCGCCGCAGGGGCCGGCGTGGCTGACCGCACCTGGCCCGGTGCCACCCTGGTCGCCGCGGCGCAGCGCGGCGAGGTCGAGGCGCTCACCGCGCTGGTGTACGGCTCCTCCCCGCACGTGCACCGGTTCGCGCAGACGCTGTGCGCCACGCCCCAGGACGCCGAGGATGCCGCCCAGGAGGCGCTGATCATCCTCTACCGCAAGATCGGCATGCTGCGCGCCTCCGGGGCGCTGGCCTCGTGGATGTTCCGGATCGTCCGCAACGAATGCCTGCGCCGCACCCGCGGCCTGCTCCACCGCGGGGCCGCCCTCGGGCTCGGTGGGCCCGACGGCACGGCCGACCGGTTCGACGCGTCCGGCGGCACGGCCCGGTCCGCCGAGGAGGACGTCCTGGTGCGCCTGGAAGCCGAACGCGTCGCGGCCGCCGTCGCCGCCCTGCCCGAGGACCAGCGGCAGGTGCTGGTGATGCGGGACATCCAGGGCCTGCCCGGGCGTACCGTCGCCGACCGGCTCGGACTGAGCACCGCCGCGATGAAGTCCCGTCTGCACCGCGCCCGTTCGGCGGTACGGGAGGCACTGCGCGAGGAACCGGCCGCACCGAGGGGGACCGACCATGACCGCTGAACCGACCACGCGGGCGCGCGGCGGCTTCGCCAGCGCCTCCGTCCCGCGCCATCTGGCCCGCGGGGCCCTCGGGTTCGGCGCGCTCGCCGGATCCCTGGCCCTGCTGCCCCTCGTCGGACCGGCGAGCCTGCTGCTCGCCCCGGTCGGCCTCGTCGCACTGCGCGGCTGCCCGATGTGCTGGGCGATCGGCCTCGCGGAGACGGTCTCGGCCGGGCGGCTGCGCCGGTCCTGCACGGACGGGAGGTGCGAACTCACCCGCGCCAAGGCCTAGTGCGGCTAGGGCAGGGTCTCGCCCGTCGGCGGTCGCATGCGGAAGTCGTACGCCGGCGGGAGGGGGCGGTCCGTGATGCGGGACCAGACCTGCGACAGGATGTCGTCGCCCTCGCGGAGGTCGGGGAGTTCGAAGCCGTCCTCGAAGACGCGGCGGGCGGCGGCCGCGTGGCCCTCCGCCGCCAGCAGCATCGCCGCCAGCAGGCGGAAGCGGGGCTGCTCGCGCAGGGTCGGCCGCAGCCGGTCCCACACGGCCCGGGCCTCGGCGGGGCGGCCGGCCTCCAGCAGGGCGGTCATCGCCTCGCGGCCGAGCGCGGACTCGGCGGCCGTCCAGGGCTCGCTGCCGCGGCTCTCGTCGGCCAGGTCCTCGAAGGCCTCGGCGTAGCGCCGGGCCGCCCGGGCCGGGTCGCCGATCAGGGCGTCGGCCGCCGCCAGGCAGCGCAGCAGCGGCCAGCGCGAGGGCGCCAGCGCCAGACCGCGCTCCCAGCTGCGCACCGCCTGGGCCACGTCGCCCGCGTGCCACTGGGCCACGCCCAGGTGGTACTCGGTCAGGGGCTCGGCGGGGGCCGTCTCCAGCATGTCCCGCCAGTGCGGGGCGACCAGGCTGGGCCCGGGCGGCGCCACCCGCCGCGGGGCGGGGAAGACGCCGGTGCGCCACAGCTCCAGCCAGGGCTGCTGGGGCTCGCCCAGGTCGGATTCGGCGAACGGGGTCCCGGGGAGCTTGTGCCCGCCGCACAGGACCTCGAGGGCGCCCCAGCCGGAACCGGAGGCCAGCCGCTCCCCCGGTTCGGTGTCGGCCGCCTCGCTCCGCCACGCCGCGTACGCCTCGTCGATGCCGCCCGGGGGCAGGGCGGCGTCGAGGGCCTGCCCGGCCGCCGTGCGGGCCGCCGACCAGTCGGGGCCGTGCACCGACGCCGGGTCCGCGGCCAGGGGGCCGTACGCCTCCAGCCAGCTCACCTCGGCCCCGCCCTCGAGCCGTACGTGCTCCAGCTGGGTGCGGGCCAGCCCGGCCTGGATCTCGGCGTAGCCGCCGGTGCCGGGCTCGGTCAGCCAGTCCTGCCAGCGCCGGCCGCCCTCGCCCGCGCCCCACACGAAGAGCTTGCGGCCGCGCAGCGGGGCCGTGGAGGTCTGCACCAGGCCCCGGCCCGCCTCGTCCAGGGCGGCGATCCACGGCCGCGGGCCGGACTCGGGGGCGACCTCGTAGAAGTAGTCGGCCGGGTACTCGTGGTGCAGCGGGTACGTGCGGTCCGCGCCCTGCCAGTGCGGTACGGGGACGCGGCGCAGCGTGCGCTCGTAGCCGAAGTGCCAGGCCTCGTCGGCGGGGGCGAGGATCCGGGTGCCGCGGTCCTCGGGGACGGCGGTGTTGGACCACCAGTACAGCGGGGCGGGCCGCTCGTGGGGGTTGCGGACGCGGACGCCGACGTACAGGAACTCCCCGTCCTGCGGCAGCCACAGGTCGACCTGGAAGGGCAGGTCGCGCAGCCGCTCCCACTCCCACAGCCGCAGCATCTGCCCGCCGTCCGGCGCCGGTACGAGCGCGGCGTGCAGGGGGGCGCAGGCGAGGGTGGTGTGGCCGGTGGCGCCGATGTTCCATTCGATGCCGCCGGAGAACCAGGCGCCGTTCAGGGCGAAGTTGGCGGGCTGGAACACCGGGTTGCGGTAGAGGAGCTCCCGGCCGGTGGGCACGTGGACCAGCGAGTGGACGCGGCCGCCGAGGCCGGGCAGGACGGTGGCCCGCAGGTGCTCGTTCTCCAGGACCACCGCGTCGAAGTGCCGCTCCTGCCGGTGCCGTTCGTATCCGTCGAGGATCCGGACGGGCAGCAGGGAGCGCAGCGACCCGTAGCCGATCTGCCGGGCCATGTCGCGGGGCAGACCGTCGCGCACCCGCCCGTCCAGTACGTGTACGTCGCCGGGCGGGCGCAGTGCGGGCAGCGGGTTCTCGGGCCCCAACGGGGCTGCGGGCAGGGTCAGTACGGCGCGGCGGACGGTGGTGGCCATGCAGGAAATGGAACACGCCACGGCGGCCGGTGCACAGGGGTTCCGCGGATCACCACCGGTCAGGATTACGCAAAGCCGTGGCCTTGGCCGTGACGCAGGCCGTCACGCATGCGGGCACGTGTGCGGTCACGCATACCGTCACGCGAAGGCGTCCGCCACGAGGTCGGCGAGGAGGGCGCCGGCCCGGGCGTCGGGGTCGAGGTCCGGGTCGTAGATCGTGACGTTGAGGCCGACGCACCGCGGGGAGCCCACCAGCACCTTGAGCAGGCCGGCCAGCTCGGCGGGGAAGAGGCCGCCGGGGTCGGGGCTGTCCACGGCCGGCATCACGGCCGGGTCGAGCACGTCGGCGTCCAGGTGCACCCAGAACCCGGCGGTGACCGGCGGGTGCAGCCCGTCCAGGGCCGCCCGCGCCACCGCCTCGGCGCCGCGTTCGCGGATGGTGCCGACGGTGGCGACCGCGATCCCGGCGGCGCGCAGTTCGGCCAGATCGGCGTCGCCGTCGCGCAGGCCGAAGAGGCGTACGTCCTCGTCGCGCAGGTACGGGCCGAGCCCCTCCAGGTCGGCGAGGTCGGCCTGGCCGCGCCCGGTGGCGAGGGCCAGCTCCTCGCCCCCCGCAGCCCCGACGGGCCCGTTGACGGCCTCGTTGCCGGGGTGGCGGAAGTCGGCGGAGCCGTCGATCGCGGCGAGCCCGTAGCGGCCGAGGCGGCGCAGGGCCAGGGAGGCGCCGAGCTGGATCGAGCAGTCCCCGCCGAGTACGACGGGGAACTCCCCGGCCCGCAGGTGTTTCTCGATCCGGTCGGCGAGGGCCACGGTGTACGCGGCCAGCGGGCCGGCATGGAAGACGCCGTCGCCCTCCTTCCAGTCGCCGCGGTCGTAGCGGGGCGGTACGACGACCCCGCCCTCGCGGGCGCCGAGCCGGCTCAGCAGGCCCTGTTCGCGCAGGGCGCCGGCCAGCTTGTACACGCCGGGCACGGCGCCGGGAGCGGGCGGGCGCAGGCCCAGGTTGGAGGGGGCGTCGAGGAGTACCAGGCTTCGCATGGCCTCATCCTGTGCCACCGCGGCCGCCGGGGCCAGGGGGCCGTGGCGCCGGGGACGGCGGCTGCGTGGGCTTGCGGCTGCGGGGCTTGAGGCTGCGGGGGGTGCCGCCCCGGGGCCCGCCGGTCAGGCGGGGACCCGGCCGGCCGGCGGGGCCATCTCGGCGGTGATCGCCCAGCGCTCGTGGTCGCGCCAGGCCCCGTTGACGTGGAGGAAGTCCGGGGAGTACCCCTCCAGGCGGAAGCCTCGACCGCGGACCAGCGCGATGGAGGCGGCGTTGCCGGGCTGGACGTTGGCCTCCAGCCGGTGCAGGCCCATCCCGCCGTGCTCCTGGGGGGCGAAGGCGTGGCCGAGGAGCAGGTGGAGCCCCTCGCCGAGCAGGCCGCGTCCCGCGGCGTGCGCGAAGGCCCCGTAGCCGAGGGCTCCGCACTGGAACGCCCCGCGCACGATGTTGTTGACGTTGATGAAGCCGGCGACGGCTCCGGTCGCGCGCTCGCAGACGAGGAACCCGGCGCGGCTGCCGCCGTCGATGAGCGGGGCCGCGTACGCCTCGTACTCCTCCTCGGTGAGGGGCGGGAACAGCCAGGGGCTGTGCAGGTCCCGGCTCTCGCGCGCGCGGGCGGTGAACTCGGGGCCGTCGGCGAGCCGGAAGGGGCGCAGGCCGACCCGGGCGCCCTCCGCGGTGTACGGGAAGAAGGACATCGCCCCAGGCTAGGGGCTGTGCCACGATCCCGGTGTGATCATCACCCCGAATACCGAAGACGCCCTCCGTGCGGCCGTGCACAACAACGCCGCCTGGTGCGCGGCGGTCTGCCCCGGCGGCGTGTTCACCGCCGGCTCCTGGACGAGCCCGCGGCGCACCCCGCCGTACTACCCCGACGCGGTGACCCTGACCCGGGAGGTGTCGGCGGCGGCGCTCACGGCCGGCATCGACACACGGTCCCCGGGCTGCTCGGTCAAGGACAGCTTCGCCGTGCTCGACCTCGCCCCGGTCGGCTTCGAACTCCTCTTCGAGGCGCAGTGGATCCACCGTCCGGCGGCTGCCGCCGCGTCGGCCCCCGCCTCCGCCTCCTCCTTGTCCTGGTCGCGGATCGAATCCGCGCAGGACCTCGACCGGTGGGAGGCCGCCTGGGACGGCGAGGAGTCCGCGGGCCTGTTCCACCCGGCCCTGTTGACCCCGGAGATCGCCTTCCTGGCGGGGCGGTCGGCGGAGGGCCGGATCGTGGCCGGGGCGGTCGCGAACGAGGCCGCGGGCGTGGTCGGCGTCTCGAACGTGTTCACGCAGGACGGCCTGGCCGACGAGGAGGCCTGGTCGGGCGCCCTGGCCGAGATCGCGTCCCTGTGGCCGGCCCACGCGGTGGTCGGCTACGAGGCCGGCGAGGACCTCGCCACGGCCCTCCGCCACGGCTTCACCCCCCTGGGTCCCCTCCGCGTCTGGCTCCACACGGCCTGAGGGGCCCGACCGCCCCCGCGGAGGGCGCCATTCCGCTCCGCGGGGGCGGGCTCATCGCTTTCAACGGCCCGGGCGCGGCAACCAGAGACGCTCCGGCGCACGGGGACACACCCGGGCAGCGGAGCCCACAGGAACCGCCCGGCGCTCGCGGCGGGGGCGGTATGCCCGGGCCCGCCGGGCCGGTGCGCCCCACGGGGCCGGCGCCGGAGCCGGCGGCCGGCCGGCCGCACAGCCCGGGCAGCAGCTCGGCGTGAGCGGCCGCGGAACCGGCAGCAGCCGCCGGCCCGGCGGCTCCTGCCGGAGGCGGGGGCAGGCAGCCGACCGAAGGTGTCGGGCCGTCCGATGAGGCGGCCGCGGAGAGGGTCGTCCGGGTGGCGGCGGACGGGGCGGGCGGGGCGTCCGGGCGGCGGATGGGGGAGGTTGCGGCGCTGGTGTCGGCGGCCACCGCCGTGGCCGGGCTGCTGCTCGCCGTGTTCGGGCTGCCCGGGGCGCTCGGCTCGCCCGGAGCCAAGGCTCCGGCCCCGGGCGGGGCCCCCGCCGCGCCGCCGTCCGTCAGCGCCGGTTCGTCGGCCCCCCGGCCCGGGGGCGGCACCCGGCCACGCCACGGGCGGCACGGGCGGCACCGCCGGCACGACGCCCCCGGCGTCGCCGAGCCGGGAGCCCGGGCCTGCGCCCTCCGGCTCCGCCCCGCCCGCGCCCCCGCCCGCCCCGCCCGCCGGCTGGCACCGGATCCAGGAGCCGGAGCTCACCCTCACCGGCGCCGTGCCCGACGGCTGGCCGGTAGAAGCCAAGGACGAGCTGCGCCGCAACTGGAAATCCCCTGACGGCGCGCACGTCCTCGGCTGCAAGCGCGACGCCTTCCACGGCACCACCGCCGCGGCCGCCGCGGACGGACAGCTCGCCTGGTATGGGACCACCGCCGAATCGAAGAGGGAGGACCTGGAGGTCAAGCGCACCACCACGACCCAGGGCGGCCGGGAGGCCGTGGTCCTCACCCTCGACCACCGCCGGCCCGGCCGGAGCGGGCCGCGCCGCCGCATCGGGCTGTTCGTCGCGGGCGACGCCGGCCAGGTCCACCAGCTGTTCGTCGACGGCGACGCGGGCTCCGGCAGGCCCGCCGAACAGGTCCGCCTGTTCGACACCGCACGCGCGCAGCTGCGTACGGACGTCCGCTGATGGTCGTTCACGGTCGCTGACGGGCCGCTGAGGGCCGCTGACCCGCACCGCCGAGGGGGCCGATTTTGGGCGGCCGCCCCGGAAGTGGTTGGCTTGCCGCCGACGAGGCAACACAACTGCTGGAGGAACAGGTATGGCGCAGGTCGAGGCCACCACGGAGCGGATCATCGCGGCCGACGCGGAGACCGTGTTCGACGCGCTGGCGGACTACACCGGCACCCGGGGCAAGCTGCTGCCCGAGCACTTCAGCGAGTACGAGGTGCGCGAGGGCGGCGACGGCGAGGGCACCCTCGTCCACTGGAAGCTCCAGGCCACGAGCAAGCGCGTGCGCGACTGCCTGCTGGAGGTCACCGAGCCCACCGACGGCCAGCTGGTGGAGAAGGACCGCAACTCCTCCATGGTCACCACCTGGCTCGTCACCCCGGCCGGCGAGGGCCGGTCCAAGGCCGTGGTCACCACCGTCTGGAACGGCGCCGGCGGCATCGGCGGCTTCTTCGAGCGCACCTTCGCGCCCAAGGGCCTGGGCCGGATCTACGACACGGTGCTGGAGAACCTGGCCCGCGAGGTCGAGAGCTGACCTGCGCCCGTCACGCCGGTCCGTACGGTGTCCGGGGGTGAGGCCGCGCACACGGCCTCACCACATCGGGTGAACTGACCGGCCGCGCCGACGCCCCCGGGACGAACTGCGGTCCCGCCGCGGCCACTTCGACGGCCGCGCCGGGCGTGGCCCGCAGGCCCCGGCGGGCCCGGAGGGCTAGGCTGGGAGGCCTCTGCGGAAGGCGGTCGTCCGGTCGGGCGGCGCGCCCGGCCGCGCGTCGCAGCCGACCCGCCCTGGGGGCCCGATGAAGATCCTCGTCTCCGCCGACATGGAGGGCGCCACCGGCGTCACCTGGCCCGCGGACGTCCTGCCCGGCACCCCCCAGTGGGAACGCTGCCGGTCCCTCTTCACCTCCGACGTGAACGCGGCCGTGCTCGGCTTCCTCGACGGCGGCGCCGACCGGGTCCTGATCAACGAGGCCCACTCCACCATGCGCAACCTGCTGCTGGAGCAGCTGGACGAGCGCGCCGAGATGATCACCGGCCGCCACAAGTCGCTGAGCATGGTCGAGGGCGTACAGCACGGCGATGTCGACGGCGTGGCCTTCGTCGGCTACCACACCGGCGCCGGGTCGCAGGGCGTGCTCGCGCACACCTACCTGGAGAACTCCATCACCGGCGTCTGGCTGGACGGGGTCCGCGCGAGCGAGGGGCTGCTCAACGCCCGCGTCGTCGCCGAGTTCGGCGTCCCCGTCGTACTGGTCACCGGCGACGACCTGACCTGCGCCGATGCCGCCGGGTACGCCCCGGATGCGGTGACCGTCGCGGTCAAGGACCACGTGTCCCGCTACGCCGCCGTCTGCCGCACCCCTGCCCGCACGGCCGCCGACATCCGGGCGGCCGCCAAGGAGGCCGCCGGCCTCGCGGGGCGCCGGGACCCGGTGCAGCGGCGCCCGCACACCGTGGAGGTCGAGTTCGACGCCGAGCACCTGGCGATGGCCGCCACCGTCGTCCCGGGCGTGGAGCGCTGCGGCGAGCGCCGGGTCGCGTACACCAGCGCGACGATGTACGAGGGGATCCGCACGTTCAAGGCGGTCACGACGGTCGTCAAGGCAGCCGTGGAGGAGCAGTATGGCTGACATGCCCGCAGGCACCCCCCGGCACAAGGCCGCGGAGGCCCCGCACGCCCCGTACCCCCCGTACCCCCCGCACGCCCCGGCCGGGGAATCCCCGCTCGGCGAGTCCCCTCCCGGTGAGTCCCCGGTCGACCCGGTGGCACTCGACGAGGTCGTGGCGTTCACCTCCGACCTCATCCGCATCGACACCACCAACCGGGGCGGCGGCGACTGCCGAGAGCGGCCCGCCGCCGAGTACGTGGCCGAGCGCCTCGCCGCGGCCGGCCTGGAGCCCGTCCTGCTGGAGCGCACCGCCGGCCGTACGAACGTGGTGGCCCGGATCGCGGGCAGCGACCGGTCCGCGCCGGCCCTGCTGGTCCACGGCCACCTCGACGTGGTCCCGGCCGAGGCCGCCGACTGGAGCACGCACCCCTTCTCCGGCGAGGTCCGCGACGGGGTGGTGTGGGGCCGCGGCGCCGTCGACATGAAGAACATGGACGCGATGGTCCTGGCGGTCGTACGGGCCTGGGCGCGGGCCGGCGTCAGGCCGCGCCGGGACGTCGTGGTCGCGTACACCGCCGACGAGGAGGACAGCGCCGTCGACGGGTCCGGCTTCCTCGCCGACCACCACCGGCACCTCTTCGAGGGCTGTACGGAGGGCCTGAGCGAGTCCGGTGCCTTCACCGTCCACAACGGCCCCGGCCAGCTCCTGTACCCGATCGCGGCCGGTGAACGCGGCACCGCCTGGATGAAGCTGACCGCCCACGGCACGACGGGGCACGGCTCGAAGCCCAACGCGGCCAATGCCGTCAGCCGGCTCGCCGCCGCCGTCGCGCGGATCGGCGAGTACCGCTGGCCGGTCCGCCTCACCGACACCGTCGCCGCCTGCATCACCGAACTCGCCGCCCTCCAGGGCCTGTCCGTCGATCCGCGGGCCCGCAGCACCGACCTCGACGAGCTGCTGCCCAAGCTCGGCCCGGCCGGGGCCCTCGTCGAGGCGACCATGCACAACAGCGCCAACCCGACCATGCTCAGCGCCGGTTACAAGGTCAACGTCGTTCCGGGCCACGCCACGGCCTACGTCGACGGGCGGACGCTGCCCGGCGGCGAGGAGGAGTTCCTCACCACCCTCGACGAGCTGACCGGCCCCGACGTCACCTGGGAGTTCCACCACCGCGAGGTGGCCCTCGAAGCCCCCGTCGACGGGCGGACGTTCGCCGTCCTGCGCGAGTCCGTCGAGCGCTTCGACCCCGAGGGCCGCGTCGTGCCCTTCTGCATGGCGGGCGGCACCGACGCCAAGCAGTTCTCCCGGCTCGGGATCACCGGCTACGGCTTCTCGCCGCTCAAGCTGCCGCCGGGCTTCGAGTACTGGTCCCTCTTCCACGGCGTGGACGAGCGGGTGCCCGTCGAGGCCCTCCACTTCGGCGTGCGGGTCCTCGACCACGCGCTGCGGACGCTGTGATGGGCGAACAGCCCTACGGCACCTGGCCCTCGCCCGTCGACGCCGCGCTCGCCGCCTGTCTCGACGGACGGCCCGAGTACCTCGGCACCATCGGCCCCGAGGTGTGGTGGACCGAGCCCCGCCCGGCCGAGGGCGGCCGCCGCACCCTCGTGCGCCGTCCCGCGGACGGCGGGCCCGGGGTCTCGGTGCTGCCCGCGCCGTGGAACGTCCGCAGCGCCTTCACCGAGTACGGCGGCATGCCCTGGGCGGGGGCCGAGCGGCCCGGGAGCGGCCCGCTGGTGGTGTTCGTCCACCACGCCGACCAGCGGCTGTACGCGTACGAGCCCGACGCGGACGAGCCCGCCCCGCGCCCGCTCACCCCGCTGTCCCCGGTCGGCGGCGGCCTGCGCTGGGTCGATCCGGTGCTGCGCGGCGACGAGGTCTGGTGCGTGCTGGAGGAGTTCACCGGGCCGGCCCCCACCGACGTGCGCCGCGTCCTGGCCGCCGTACCGCTGGACGGGTCGGCCGCCGGGGACCGCTCGCGCGTACGGGAGCTGACCGACGACCGGCACCGCTTCGCCACCGGCCCGCGGCTCTCCCCCGACGGGCGGTACGCGGCCTGGCTGGTGTGGGACCACCCGCGGATGCCGTGGGACGGCACCGAGGTCCTGCTCGCCGAGGTCCGCGCGGACGGCACCCTGGCCGGGGCGCGCACCCTCCTCGGCGGGCCCGAGGAGGCGGTCGCCCAGGTGGACTGGATGCCCGACGGCAGCCTCCTCGCGGTCAGCGACCGCAGCGGCTGGTGGAACCCCTACCGGGTGGACCCGGACACCGGCGGGGCGGTCAACCTGTGCCCGCGCGAGGAGGAGTTCGGGGGCCCGCTGTGGAAGCCGGGCCTGCGCTGGCTCGCCCCGCTGCCCGACGGGCTCGTCGCCGTGCTGCACGGCCGGGGCTCCCCGGTCCTCGGCGTGCTCGACCCCGAGACCGGCGACCTCGTCGACGCCGCCGGACCCTGGACCGCCTGGCAGCCCGCGCTGGCCGTCCACGGCAGCAGCGTCTACGGGGTCGCGGCCAGCCCGCGCAGCGCCCACGAGGTCGTCGAGCTCGACACGGAGAGCGGACACGCCCGGGTGGTCGGCGCGGCCGCAGCCGACCCGGTCGACCCGGCGTACCACCCCGAACCGCAGACCCGGACCTTCCTCGGCCCCGACGACCGGGAGATCCACGCCCACGTCTACCCGCCGCACCACCCCGCCCGCCGGGCCCCCGCCGAGGAGCTGCCCCCGTACGCGGTGTGGGCGCACGGCGGTCCCACCGAGCACGTGTCGCCCGTACTCGACCTGCACATCGCGTACTTCACCTCCCGCGGCATCGGCGTGGTCGAGGTGAACTACGGCGGCTCCACCGGCTACGGGCGCGCCTACCGGGAACGGCTGCGCGAGCAGTGGGGCGTGGTCGACGTCGAGGACTGTGCGGCCGTGGCCCGAGCCCTGGCCGCCGAGGGCACCGCCGACCCGGACCGGCTCGCCATCCGGGGCGGCAGCGCGGGCGGCTGGACGGCCGCCGCCTCGCTGGCCTCGACCTCCCTGTACGCGTGCGCGGCGATCCGCTACCCCGTCCTGGACCTGCGGGGCTTCGCCGAGGAGACCCACGACCTGGAATCCCGGTACGTCGAGGGCCTGGCCGGGCCGCCGCAGACCCTGGCCGTACGCTGCCGGGAGCGCTCGCCCGTGGCCCGCGCCGACCGGATCACCGCACCGTTCCTGCTGCTCCAGGGTCTGGACGATGCCGTGTGCCCGCCCGCCCAGGCGGAGCGGCTGCTGTCCGCCCTGCGCGGCCGGGGCGTGCCGCACGCGTACCTGGCGTTCGAGGGCGAGGGGCACGGCTTCCGCCGGGCGGACACCATGGTCCGCGCCCTGGAGGCAGAACTCTCCCTCTACGCGCAGGTGTTCGGCTTCGACCGGCCGGACGTGCCGAGGCTGCACCTGGAGACGGGCTAGGGAGCCGGCCGGGCCCCGGATTGCCGGTCGGCGGGGTCTGTTACCGTGCGCAGGTGAGCGCGTGGTGCGCCAACACGGATACGGACGCGGGAGGTTGATGAATATGGCCGTCGACGGCCTTCACCCGCATGCCCTTTTCCGGTCCGCGCGCTGACGCGACGCGACGCCATGCCACGCGAGCCACGCGACGCGGTCCGGGTCGTTCCCCTGACCAGGAGACATCCGTGCATTCCGCACCTTCGACACCGTCGAACGAACTCGCCGAGCTGACCACCGAGCGGCTCGTCCTCCGTACCTGGACCGCGGCCGAGGCCGAGGCCGTCCTCGCCGGTGACGGCCGCCGGCCGGCCGGCTGGGCCGAGGACTTCCCGGCCGAGGGCGACCGCGTCATCGCGGGCCTCTTCGGCGACCATCCCGCCTGGCTCGGCCCGTACGGCCACCGGCTGCTCGTCGAGCGGGACACCGGCCTCGCGGTGGGCTCGATCGGCCTGTTCTGGCCGCCCGCCGAGGGAGTGCTCGAACTCGGCTACGGCGTGGTCGCCTCCCGGCGCGGCCGGGGCTACGCCACCGAGGCCACCCGGGCGCTCGCCGCGTACGCCCTCACCGCGCCCGGCGTCCACACGGTGTCCGCCGGCGTGGAGCTGTCGAACCCGGCCTCCGTCCGCGTCCTGGAGAAGGCCAGCTTCGAGCGGTACGGCACCGCCCCCGCCGAGCAGGCCGAAGGCCTGGCCCGCTTCCGGATGACGCGCCCGGCCCGCCGGGAGTAGTCCGGTCGGCCGCGGGTGGGGCGGCGGCCGACCGCCGCCCCATCCCGCCGCGTGACCCTTTCCGGCTCGGGGGCCGACTGTCCTGGTGAAGGCGGCGCGAGGTGGGGAGGTGCGGGCTCGCCGTGGTCCGCGGACTGCCGCGGCTGCGGCAGCCGGAGCGGTTCGCCCCCTGGCTGTTCACCATTGCCCGGCGTGCGGTCGCCGAGCACCTGCGGCACGCGTACCGGGCCGCGGAGTCGGGCGCGCAGGACGTGGGCGTGGAGGAGGCGGGCGCGGCCGTCGAGGACGATCCCGCGGGCGGTGTGGTGACCGCGATGCAGGGGGAGGCCGGGCTGGGCGGGCTGCCGCCGCTGGAGCGGGAGGTGCTGATCCTGTTCCACCTCCAGGACCTGTCCCTGGCTGCCTGCGCGGAGGCGCTCGGCGTACCGCCGGGCACGGTGACGAGCAGGCTGCACCGTGCGAGAAGGGATACGGGTCATGAGCGAGCACCAGCCGTCCGCGGACCGGCGGGACGTGCCGGAGGAACTCGAACGCGCGCTGGCCGCGGAGGTCTCGCTGGGGCCCGGATGCGCCACACGGCGGTGGGGCTGGCCGGCGGGTGCGGGGCGGCGCTGGTCGGGATGCTGTGGGCCACTGAGCCCGGTCCGCTTCCGGTGCGCACGCAGGCCGCCTTCGCCGGGCTGATCGCGATCGGGCTGGCGTGGGCCGTCTTCGCCGGGTGGGTGCTGACCCGGCGCCGGCCGCTGTACGCGCGGGACCGGGTGCTGGGGCCCGGCTGGCGCTTGCGGCCACCGCTGCGACGGGGGCGGCCGGGACGGTCCTGGCCGCGCTGCGCGCCTCCGCGGCCGCGGCCCTGACCACCGCGCTCGTCGGCGCCGCCTTCGGCGCCGCGGCCGGGTACGCCCTGGTCCGGGCGCACTCGCGGCGCCGCGCTCTGCTCAGGCTGCGCGACGCCCTCCGGCACGGCACCCCCTGAGCGCACCCTCGGGTGCCGCCCCGCACGATCATGGGAACGTTTGTTCTATTCTCTGGTCGAGCGAGTTACCGAGGGAGGCGTGCCATGCGCTGGGACAACCTGACCGGGGACGAAGGCGGCGGCCGGGACGGCGCGGGCGCCGGGCCCCTCGCCCTCTTCGCCGCCGACTCCGTCGTCACCCGCACCTTCGACACCCCCGAGTTCCGCGGGATCACCTTCCACGAGGTCCGCGCCCGGTCGATCCTCAACCGGGTCCCGGGCGCCTCGCGGATGCCGTTCGAGTGGACCGTGAACCCGTACAGAGGGTGCAGCCACGCCTGTGTGTACTGTTTCGCGCGCAAGACGCACAGCTACCTCGACCTCGACACCGGGCTCGGCTTCGACTCGCAGATCGTCGTCAAGACCAACGCCCCGGAGCTGCTGCGCCGCGAGCTCGGCTCGCGCCGCTGGAGCGGGGCGCACATCGCCATGGGCACCAATGTCGACTGCTACCAGCGTGCCGAGGGCCGCTACCGGCTGATGCCGGGGATCATCGAGGCCCTCCACGAGCGCGCCAACCCGTTCTCCATCCTCACCAAGGGCACGCTGATCCTGCGCGACCTGCCCCTGCTGCGCGCGGCCGCCGAGGTCACCGAGGTCGGGATCTCCGTCTCCGTCGGCTTCACCGACACCGCCCTGTGGCGGACCGTCGAGCCGGGTACGCCGTCCCCCGCCGCGCGGCTCGCCGCCGTACGGGCCCTGACCGACGCCGGCATCGAGTGCGGCGTGCTGATGGCCCCGGTGATCCCCTTCCTCGGGGACTCCCCCGAGCAGCTGCGGGCCACGGTCGCGGCCGTCGCCGCCTCGGGCGCGACCTCCGTGACACCCCTGGTACTCCATCTGCGGCCCGGGGCGCGCGAGTGGTTCACCGCCTGGCTGGGCCGCCACCACCCGCACCTGATCGGGCGGTACGCGCGGATGTACGCGGACGGGGCGTACGCGCCGACCTGGTACCAGCGCCGGATCACCCGCCAAGTCCACGAACTCGCGGCGGAATTCGGCATCGGCCCCGCCCGGCGGGGGGCGTCCCGCCGGATCGCCGCCCCGGAGCCGCCGGCCGGGCCGGCCCCGGCGGGGCCGGCGCAGCTCACGCTCCTGTGAGGCCGGGGCCGCGTCGCCGCGGGCCCTGAAATCTCATCACATCGGGCCAATCCGCCGCCCAATGCCGCCTTCCGAGCATGGTTTCCGGGACGATTCCGCCCAGAACCCTCGGCTGGGAGGCCCCATGCTGCACCCGATGAAGAAACGCGGTCCCCTGAAGAAGCGCGCCGCCGTCCTGCTGTCCGTCGCCACCGCCACCGCCGCGGCGGTGACCGGCCCGGCCGGGGCCACGGCGGCCGCCGCGCACCCGCCCGCAGGCGCTCCCGCCGCGGCGGCGGCCGCACTGCGCTGGACCGGCTGCGCCACGACCCGCTACCCGTCGCTGCAGTGCGCCTCCCTCAAGGTCCCCCTCGACCACGCCCGTCCCGCCGGGCGGCAGATCACGCTGGCCCTGACCCGGGTCCCGCACACCGCCGCCAAGAGCCAGGGCCCGCTGCTGGTCAACCCGGGCGGCCCGGGCGGCAGCGGGCGGGGCCTGGCCCCGTACATCGCCACCGCGCTGCCGAAGGACGTCGCCGCCCAGTTCGACGTGATCGGCTTCGACCCGCGCGGGGTCGGCAAGAGCGAGCCCGCCCTCGACTGCACGGCCGGCCACTTCAACCCGGTCCGCCCCGACTCCGTGCCGTACGGGGCGCAGACCGAGGAGGCGAACCTGAAGCGGGTGCAGGCCTTCGCCGAGTCCTGCCAGACCCGGCACGCCGACGTGCTCCCGTACATCGACACCGTCTCCACCGCCCGCGACATCGAGCTGATCCGCGCCGCGCTGGGCGCGCAGAAGATCAGCTACTTCGGATACTCGTACGGGACGTACCTGGGCGCGGTGTACGGGCGGCTGCACCCGGACCGGATCCACCGCCTGGTCCTGGACTCCGTCGTCGACCCGGGCGGCGTCTGGTACGAGGACAACCTCGCGCAGGACCGCGCCTTCGACGCCCGCCACAAGGCCTTCCTCGCCTGGGTCGCCGAGCACGACTCCGCCTACCGGCTGGGCACCGATGCCGCCGAGGTGGAGCGGCGCTGGTACGCGATGCGCGACGCCCTGCGCGTGGCGCCGGCGGGCGGCAAGGTGGGCCCGTCCGAGCTGGAGGACACGTACATGCCGGGCGGCTACTACAACGGCTACTGGCCGAACCTGGCCGAGGCGTTCTCGAAGTACGCGGTGGACGAGGACCCGGCGCCGCTGGTGGCGGCGTACGAGAGGTTCGGGGCGGTGGAGCCCTCGGCGGGCAACGGCTACAGCGTGTACACGGCGGTGCAGTGCCGGGACTCGGCGTGGCCGAAGGACTGGAACCGGTGGCGGGCGGACATGTGGCGCACGCACGTCGAGGCGCCGTTCATGACCTGGAACAACGCCTGGTACAACGCCCCGTGCGCGTTCTGGAAGACGGAGCCGCTGCAGGCGCCGGACGTGGCCAACGCCGACCTCCCGCCCGCTCTGCTGCTCCAGGCCACGCAGGACGCGGCGACGCCGTTCGGGGGCGCGCTGGCGATGAAGGAGAAGCTGAAGGGCTCGGCCCTGGTGGTGGAGGAGGGCGGCGGGAACCACGGGATCTCGCTGAGCGGCAACACGTGCCTCGACGACAAGGTGGCGGCATACCTGCGGACGGGTCAGGCGGCGGACGCGACGTGTGCGGCGCAGCCCGAGCCGAAGCCGGCGGCGGCCACCCGGGCGGCGGTCCACTCGGCGGGCGGCGCGGCCCTCCACGGACTGCTGGGCTTCCGCGGCTGATCATGACCGGGCAGGATCTGCCCATGACCACCAACGCCATCACCCGCGTCCCCGCCCCCGAGGGCGTCAGCCCGAGTCCCCAGTACAGCCACGTCGTCTGGGGGACGGGCAGATTCGTCGCGGTCTCGGGGCAGTGCTCCTTCGACGCGGACGGCGCGGTGGTGGGCGCGGGCGATGCCGCCGCCCAGGCCCGGCAGGTGTTCGAGAACCTGCGCCGGTGCCTGGCGGCGGCCGGGGCGGGCTTCGACGACGTGGTGAAGCTGACGTACTTCGTGACGGACATGGCCCACATGCCGGCGGTACGGGCGGCCCGCGACGAGGTGATCGCCCCGGACCGGCTCCCGGCCTCCACGGCCGTCCAGGTCTCGGCCCTGGTCCGCCCCGAACTCCTGGTGGAGATCGAGGCCTACGCCGTCCTCCCCGCGGAGGCCTGAGGCCCGGCGGTCCCGTCGCGCAGCCCGCTCAGGTGGCCCGGTCAGGCAGTCCGCGGCAGGGCGCGCAGAGCCTCGGTCGCCGCGACCGCCAGCCGCGGGTGGGCCTGGGCCCGGGCCAGGACCTCGCGGGAGGCGGGGTCGGCCAGGGCGCCCAGCCCCTCCACGCAGGCCAGCGCCACCCGCCAGTACGGGTCGTTCGGCGCGAGCAGCCGGGACAGGGTGCGGATCAGCGCCGGGGCGGACTCGGGCGCCCGCAGCGCGGCCAGCAGCCGGACCGGCTGCAGGGCGTAGGCCGTGCGGAGCTCGTTGGTGGCCAGGGCGGCCGCCGCGCGGGCGGTGCGCGGGTCGCCCAGGACGGCCAGGGCCTCGGCGGCGGCCGCGCAGCGCGGCGGGTCGCGGTGGTTGAGCAGCAGGACCAGCGGCTCGAAGGCGCGGCGGTCGCCGGCCAGGCCCAGCCGGTACGCGGCCAGCTCCCGGGCCCACAGGGGCAGCCCGGCCGACGTCAGGGAGGCCGCCAGCGCGTCCGGGTCCGCGGCGAGCAGCTCCGCGTACCGGCGTGATCCGCCGGATCCGTCCGCTTCGGCGCGCAGGCGCTCGAGTACGTCGCTCACGGCGCCCACCCTAGGGGGTGGCGGGGACCGCGGCGGGCCGTTGGCCCACGTTGGGGCCCCCGGCGGCTGCCGTCGCGGCGTACGTCACACCGACCGGTGTACCCGCTCCTATGGCCAAGCAGTTACCGACGAGTTACTCTCGCTTCAACACGTACGAGGCCGGCCTGGTGACGCAGCCGCCTCGTGCAGTCGGTCCGGTACGCCCAGCACCACCACGTACCGTCATGCACTGCCCCGCACGCCTTGCACTGCAGCAGCACGTCTGCTCCACGTACGGCGCTCTCCACGGCGTGACCCCGGGACAGGGTCCGCCGCTCTCCGCCCCGCCCTTCCGGGCGCCCTTGCGGAACCTCCCGTTGTTTCACCGCAGTTCATGCCGGACCTCTTCCGGTCTTCGGCCGCGCGTCGTGCGCCGCGCGCCGCCCCCAGTCGTCACCCTCATCCACTGGAGTCCCGCGATGGACCTTCCGTCCACGTCCAGTCAGTCCACCTTGCAGACCATCGCCGTCGTCGGCCTCGGCACGATGGGCACCGGCATCGCCGAGGTCCTCGCCCGCGCCGGCCGCGAGGTCATCGGCATCGACATCAGCGAGGCCGCCACCCGCCGGGCCACCGCGGCCCTCGCGGCGGCCACGGCCCGCTCCGTGGCCCGTGGGCGGATCGGCGAGCAGGAGCGCGAGGCCGTCCTCTCCCGGCTGCGCACCTACACCGAACTGAGCGCCGCCGCCGACGCCGACCTCGTCATCGAGGTCGTCCCGGAGGACTACGAGCTCAAGCACCGGATCTTCACCGAGCTGGACGCCGTCGTGCGGCCCGACACGATCCTGGCCACCGGCACCAACGCCCTGTCGGTGACCCGGCTGGCCGCCGAGTCGCAGCGCCCCGAACGCGTCCTCGGCCTGCACTTCTTCAACCCGGCGCCCGCGATGAAGCTGGTCGAGGTCGTCTCCAGCGTGCTGACCGCCCCGCCGGCCGTGGAGGCCGTCACCGCCCTGGCCCGCGAGCTGGGCAAGGAGCCCGTCTCGGTCGGCGACCGGCCCGGCTTCGTCGCCGACGGGCTGCTGTTCGGCTACCTCAACCAGGCCGCCGCGATGTACGAGTCGAAGTACGCCTCCCGCGAGGACATCGACGCGGCGATGCGGCTGGGCTGCGGCCTGCCGATGGGCCCGCTGGCCCTGCTCGACCTGATCGGCGTGGACACCGCCCGCACCGTCCTGGAGGCCATGTACGCCGCCTCCGGCGACCGCCTGCACGCCCCCGCCCCGATCCTCGGCCACCTCGCCGAGGCCGGCCTGACCGGGCAGAAGTCCGGGCGCGGCTTCTACACGTACGAGGAGCCGGGCAGCGCGGCGGTGGTCCGCGACGCGCAGACCCCGCTGGACGGGGCCCGGCTCGGCGAGGGCCGCCCGGTCTCCTCCGTCGGCGTGGCCGGCTCGGGCACCATGGCGAGCGGTATCGCGCAGGTCTTCGCGCAGGCCGGCTACGAGGTGGTCCTCGCCGCGCGCAGCCAGGAGAAGGCCGAGGCCGCGAAGGCCGCCATCGGCAAGTCGCTGGGCCGCGCGGTCGCCAAGGGGCGCCTCACGCAGGAGGCCGCCGACGAGACGCTGGCGCGCATCTCCCCGGCCGGCTCGCTGGACGCCTTCGCGCAGGTGGACCTGGCCGTCGAGGCGGTGGCCGAGGACCTGGCGGTCAAGCAGGAGCTGTTCGCCACCCTCGACAAGGTCTGCAAGCCGGGCGCGGTCCTGGCCACGACCACGTCCTCGCTCCCGGTGATCGCCTGTGCCCGCGCGACCTCGCGCCCGCAGGACGTGATCGGCATGCACTTCTTCAACCCGGCGCCGGCGATGAAGCTGGTCGAGGTGGTCCGCACCGTCCTGACCTCGGACGACGTGCACGCCACGGTCCGCGAGGTCTGCACGAAGGTGCGCAAGCACCCGGTGGACTGCGGGGACCGGGCCGGGTTCATCGTGAACGCGCTGCTGTTCCCGTACCTGAACAACGCGATCAAGATGGTCGAGGAGCACTACGCGAGCCTGGACGACATCGACGCGGCCATGAAGCTGGGCGGCGGCTACCCGATGGGCCCCTTCGAGCTCCTGGACGTCGTCGGCCTGGACGTCTCCCTCGCCATCGAGAAGGTCCTCCACAAGGAGTTCCGCGACCCGGGCCTGGCCCCGTCCCCGCTGCTGGAGCACCTGGTGGCGGCGGGCTGCCTGGGCCGGAAGACCGGCCGCGGATTCCGTGAGTACGCCCGCCGGTAACAGGAGGGCATCCGAGCCGGATGCGTGGGGAGGGCTGCTCGGGTCCGCCGGACCCTCACGGCGGGCCGCACCCTCCGAGCCCAGTGCGGGCCCTCCCCCGCATCCATCACTGCCGTCCCACCCCCCTCAGGCGCGCGCCCCGGCGCGGATGAAGTACTTTCGCTCTATGTCCCAGTCCGCCAAGACCTCGTCCCGCGCCGCCACGGCCTCCGACAGCCCGGAGAGCGCGGCCGGCACCAAGGCGGCCGCGCAGCGGCTCAAGATGCGGCGCGAGCTCGCCGCCGCTGCGATGGAGCTGTTCGCGACCAAGGGGTACGAGGCCACGACGGTCGACGAGATCGCCGCGGCCGCCGGGGTCGCGCGCAGGACGTTCTTCCGGCACTTCCGGTCCAAGGAAGAGGCGATCTTCCCGGACCACGACGACACGCTGACCCGTGCCGAGGCCGTGCTGGACGTGGCCCCGGCGCACGAGCACCCGCTCGACACGGTGTGCCGCGGGATCAAGGAAGTCATGAAGATGTACGCCGCCTCCCCGGCGGTGTCGGTCGAGCGCTACCGGCTGACGCGGGAGGTGCCGGCCCTGCGGGAGCGGGAGATCGCCTCGGTGGCCCGCTACGAGCGGCTGTTCACGCGCTATCTGCTGGCCCATTTCGACGAGACCGAGCCCCACGACGGCAACGACGACCCGCTGCTGGCCGAGGTGGCCGCCTCGGCGGTGGTCACGGCCCACAACCACGTGCTGCGGCGCTGGCTGCGGGCCGGCGGCCAGGGGGACGTGGAGGCGCAGCTCGACCACGCCTTCGCCATCGTCCGCAAGACCTTCGGCACGGGCATCGGCGCGGGCCGGAGCATGGCCTCGATGCCCGCCTCCTCCGCCCCGGCGGCGGCTCCGGCGGCCGCGGTGCGGGCGCACGACGAGGTGCTGGTGGCGGTGGCCCGTACGGACGCCCCGCTGGACGAGGTCATGCGGACCATCGAAGAAGCCCTGCGCAAGAACACCTAGCCAGCAGGAACACCCAGCCGTACCCGCCACACCTTTCCGGGGCCTGCGGGCCTGCCAGGACCACATGAAGCGATGCTCGTCACAGCGGCCGCTCCCCTCCCGGGAGCGGCCGCTTCCGTTTGTCCGAGTTGCCCCTACTCACCGGTAACTCTGATCGATCATCGCTCATCTGTGCAGGTCAATAGGCAAATGAGAGAAAGTTTTGGCACGCGGTGCCTTGTCGAGTGACACGGGGTGCCATACGTTGAACGTGTCCGGATGTCCCCGCGATCCACGCCCACTCGGCACGGACCGCGCCCCGGACGCCTGCGTCACCAGGCACCCGCACGCCGCACCACTGGCGTCGCCCCAGCACCACCGCTCAGCCGGACCGACGGCACCACGCAGCACCCCACCACCCGTACCCGCGCATCCTGCGCATCCCTCAGCGCACCCTCATTCAGCGCCGCCGGAGGCAACACCGTGAAGGACATCCTCGACGCGATCCAGTCGCAGGCCGCTACGGCCGCCGACTTCGCGGCCCTGCCGCTCCCCGAGTCCTACCGCGCGATCACCGTGCACAAGGACGAGACGGAGATGTTCGCCGGGCTCCCGACCCGCGAGAAGGACCCGCGCAAGTCCCTGCACCTCGACCAGGTCCCGGTGCCGGAACTCGGGCCGGGCGAGGCCCTGGTGGCCGTCATGGCCTCCTCGGTCAACTACAACTCCGTGTGGACCTCGATCTTCGAGCCGCTGTCCACCTTCGGCTTCCTGGAGCGCTACGGCCGCGTGTCGGAGCTCACCAAGCGCCACGACCTGCCGTACCACATCATCGGCTCGGACCTCGCGGGCGTCGTCCTGCGCACCGGCCCGGGCGTCAACGCCTGGAACCCCGGCGACGAGGTCGTCGCGCACTGCCTCTCCGTCGAGCTGGAGTCCTCCGACGGCCACAACGACACCATGCTCGACCCCGAGCAGCGCATCTGGGGCTTCGAGACCAACTTCGGCGGCCTGGCGGAGATCGCCCTCGTCAAGTCCAACCAGCTGATGCCCAAGCCCGCCCACCTCAGCTGGGAGGAGGCCGCCTCCCCGGGCCTGGTCAACTCCACCGCCTACCGCCAGCTGGTCTCCCGCAACGGCGCCGGCATGAAGCAGGGCGACAACGTCCTGATCTGGGGCGCCAGCGGCGGCCTCGGCTCCTACGCCACCCAGTTCGCCCTCGCCGGCGGCGCCAACCCCATCTGCGTCGTCTCCTCCCCGGAGAAGGCCGACATCTGCCGGAAGATGGGCGCCGAGGCGGTCATCGACCGTAACGCCGAGGGCTACAAGTTCTGGAAGGACGAGCGCACCCAGGACCCCCGCGAATGGAAGCGCTTCGGCTCCAAGATCCGCGA
>NZ_JBEZVK010000080.1:0-25707 GCF_040636955.1 Streptomyces sp. NPDC032472 | reverse complement strand
GCCAACGCTTCGCGGTCACCTGCTCGCCGCCGGCCGCCACCCTGCGGACGTATCACCTCTGTCGGCGGTACCACCCGCCGAAACAACACCCACAGTTCGTCCGGCACCAGCCGCTCGACCAAGTCCGTCATGCACGGCTCAACGAACGATCACGCCAAAAGAAACGATGTCTTAGCGGCGGGTCAGCGCGGGTTGACATTCATCCCCCGCGATTGCGCATCTCACTTACCAGGGACGGGCCCCACCTGTGCCACTCTACTGACGTCCCGATCGCAAGGAAGTGGCGGATGATACCTATCAGTTCCCGCGCACAAGTGACACGAGCCGCATTGGTCGACGCGTACTCGTTGGGTCGCCACCTCGTGCCGGCGCTGCGCAGGCACGGCATGGAATGTGTGCACGTCCAGTCGCCGAACCCCGATGTGCACCTGGGACAGATGCCGGTCCCCGACGGCTTCGTCACCAATATCCGGCACGAAGGCGATGTGGCGGCCACGGCTTCCGTGCTGCGGGAGTACGGTGTCGGTCAGGTGATCTCCGGTGGCGAGTCGGGCGTAGCGCTGGCCGACCAGCTCTCCGCCGAACTCGGCACTCCTGGAAACGGGATGAGCAGACCGGCCGCCCGCCGCAACAAATACGACATGGTGCTGGCGTTGCGCGAAGCCGGCCTGGCGCACGCGGCCACCATTGTCTCCGCCGATGCCGAGGATGTCGTCGAGTGGGCGGAAGAAACCGCCGGCTATCCGGTTGTCCTGAAACCGGTTGCCAGCGCCGGCGCGGACAACGTCATGGCATGTTCGTCCCCGGAGGAGATCCGCACCGCCCACGCGAAGATAATGGGCAGTTCCGACCGGCACGGGATGAGGAACACCGTGGTACTCGCGCAGGAATTCCTGCACGGGGACGAGTACTTCATCAATACGGTCAGCCGGGACGGCAGACACCACACCGTCGAGATCTGGCGTTACTACAAAGTGCGGCTCCCCGGTGGCAACTTCGTCTACGACTACGACGAGCCGCTGTCGCCGGACGACCCGGTCGCCAAAAGCCTGGAGTCATACACGCACCAGGTCCTTGACGCCCTCGAGATCCGCAACTGCGCCGGCCATAGCGAGGTCATGCTGACCGCAGACGGGCCGGTACTCGTCGAGTGCGCAGCGCGCCCCGCGGGCGCTCAGATTCCGGAGATCAGCACGCGCTGTTTCGGCACCAGCCAGGTGGAGCTCCTTGCGCTGTCCATGGCGAAGCCGGACGAATTCAACCGCCTGCCCACCACCGTGTACCAGATGCTGCAGCACACCCGGTGGGTGTCTCTCATCAACTCAAGGGATCACGGCGTGATCCCGTCCCACGAGAAAATGGCCGCCATTCGCGCGCTGCCGTCGCACGCCCACACCCTCATGGCGCATCCGGAAGGGCACCTGCTGCCCCGGACGATCGATGTGGCGACGCTGCCGGGATGGGTCTATCTCGTCTCCGATGACCCGGAAGTGGTGCGCGCCGACTACCGGAGACTGCGGCAGATCGAAAGCGACTACCTCTACGACCCCGTGTAAGGGCCTCGTTCGACCTGGAGAGGTGGCATTAATGGAAAGATTGGCTGTCCGGGGACTGCGGGCGCGCGGGAACTTCGTCATCGATGTCGTCCTCGGCGTCGACCGCGGACCGGCCGCGACCGCCGACGGCCCCGCACCCGCGCTCGACTCCGGGCTGATCTGCGAGCAAGTGGTGGCCTTCGTCGAAGAACGCCCGGTCGACCTGGCCGAGACACTGGCCCAGCAGCTCGCCGACATGAGCCTGAGTCACCCGGCGGTACGCGAGGTGGAGGTCACGGTCCGTGGGCCGGGAGTTGCCGGCGAGCCGCACTCTGGGGACGTGACGGTGACGATTACCCGCCGCCCGGAGCAGCGGTCCGCGGTCGCGGCGTATCCGAGGACGTCTGCCTGCGTCTGGTGAAGCGACCGTGACAGGCGCCAACGGCAAGCGGGCAAGGGGCCCGGCTCTCTGAGAGCCGGGCCCCTTGCCCATGCCCGCTTGCTGCGCCGTGGCGGCCGGTGGGGACCGGCCGCCACGGCGGCGGGGTCACGCCAGTACGTCGGCGATTACGTCGACGCCGAAGTCGATCTCCTCGCGAGTGATGACCAGCGGAGGCGCCACCCGCAGGTGTCCCTTGGCCTCCTTGCACAACAGCCCGCGCTCCGCCAGCGCCTCGGTCACCCGGCGTCCGGCCAGACGATCTTCGGCGATCTGCACCCCGGCCCACAGACCGCGGCCGCGGACCTCGGTCACGCCGTCGAGTTCGTTGAGGCGGGAGTGCAGGTGCGCACCCAGTTCGCGGGAGCGTTCCTGGAACTCCCCGGTGGCCAGCAGCGCAACCGTCGCGCGGCCCACCGCGCACGCCAGCGGATTGCCGCCGAAGGTGGAGCCGTGGTCACCGGGTTTGATCACGCCGATGACGTCGGCGCGCCCGATCACCGCGGACACCGGCAGAAGCCCGCCGCTCAGGCTCTTGCCGAGCGTGTACATGTCCGCACGTACACCCTCGTCGTCCAGCGCCAGCGTCGGGCCGCTGCGGGCCAGTCCGCACTGGACCTCGTCGGCGATGAACAACGTGTTGCTGTCGTCGCACAGCTCACGGACCTCGGTGAGGTATCCCTTCGGCGGAACCACCACGCCGGCCTCACCCTGGATCGGCTCCAGCAGGATCGCGGCCGTGTTCTCGGTGACCGCCGAGCGCAGCGCCTGGATGTCGCCGAAGGGCACCACCTTGAAGCCGGGCGTGAAGGGACCGAAACCCGCGCGGTGGTTGTCGTGTGTGGAGAAGGAGATGATCGTCATCGTACGACCGTGGAAGTTCGCGCCCGCGACGATGATCTCCGCAGCGCCGTCCGGAACGCCCTTGACCTGGTAGGCCCATCGCCGGGCGATCTTCACGGCGGTGTCGATGGCCTCGCCACCGGAGTTGGAGGGCAGCACCATCTCGGTGCCCGTCAGCTCGGCCAGTTCATGGCAGAACGGTGCGTACTGATCGTTGTGGAAAGCCCGGGTGCTCAGTGTGATCCGGTCGAGCTGCGCCTTCGCCGCGGCAACGAGGTCAGGGTGCCGGTGGCCGAAGTTGATCGCGGAGTAGCCGCCGTGGAAGTCGAGATAGCGCCGCCCTTCCACATCGTTCAGCCAGGCGCCTTCTCCGTCGGCGAGCACCACCGGGAACGGTACGGAGTCGTGAGCTCCCCAGCGCTCTGCGAGGGCGATGTGGTCCTGAGTGGAGATGACATCCACAGTCATGGTGAAACTCCTTATTCGAAATCCAGAAAAGACTGGCACGCGCATGCCGCCCACGGGATAAGCAGAATGCGTAGTCGGCCGGAAAAGTTGTAAACACAATGAGTCATCGCGGTTGAACCTGCCGTGGACGCGCAGGTGGCGGAGGTGCCCGTAGCGTCCTTTCAACTCGGCACGACAGGATCACCGTACGCACCGGCAGCTGACTCGAAGCCGATTCGATTCACCATTTCACTGTCGTCGAGTGTGGCCAGAGTGCGGCGCATTCGTAAGGCACAAGGACATTCTTGGAGAAGGGTACCTGTCGATGACGAACAAGCTGCCAGTCTCGAATTCTGTAGACGGCTGGATATTCGAACCTTCCGCCCCCAGGGAGATCGAATGGGAGCGCGACGCGGCCGATAAATTCTCCAGGCTGATGATGGATGAAGAGCGGCCGTTCCCGTGCGTCTACAGTGTTGACGCATTTCGGACGGAGAACCTGCGATACGCTTTCATCCCCCAGGGGGAAGGTGCAGGGGAACACCTCGCCATGGCGCTTCGCGAGTATGTCCGCATAGCGCCATCCTTGGGGCGGCGCACGTCTCTGGTCACATTCTTCGCCCCCACTCCGGGGAACGAGACGCTGGAAGATTACCGCAGTATGTTCTGGGATACTCTTCAAACGCTTCACGGCCTGGACGACAGTCCCTGGCCCTCGGAAGTCCCCACGGATACGGACAGCGAGTGGTGGGAATTTTGCTTTGCTGGCATGAAGCTGTTCATCGCCGCCAACGCGCCGGCGTATGAATTCCGGGACAGTCGTCACTTCGATTATTTCAGCATAGCGTTCCAGCCCCGCTTCGTCTTCGATGACATCACCGAGGACACTCCGGCCGGCAAAAATGGTCGTAAGCTCATCAGGGAGCGCCTTCACTCCTACGACAAAATACCTCCGACGCCGGTTCTCGGTGATTTCGGAACGCCGGGTATTCGTGAATGGCATCAGTATTTTCTCGAAGACCACAACCAGCCACCGCAGAGCGATGCGAAGTGTCCGTTCCGGAACAGGTAGGGGCTGCTCGGATTCGAACTCGTAGTAGCCGATGACTGGACGATGACTCGATCGCTTGACAATACGGAGAGGGACAGCCTGATGAGCTTGGTCGATGTGCACACGGAATGGGATCCGCTCGAGGAGATCGTCGTAGGGACCATCTCGGGCGCGCAAGTGCCGGTCACGGACCGGAGTCTGATGGCTGCGGAGTACGCAGACTTCGACGATCCGCAGGAGATTCAGACCGGCCCGTATCCCCGCCACGTGCTCGAGGAGACCGAGGCCGAACTCGAAGAACTGGTGGGGCTGCTCACCGACCTCGGTGTGACCGTGCGGCGGCCGGGTGGGCGCGACCACAAATCGATGGTGTCCACTCCGGACTGGAGCACCGACGGGTTCCACGACTACTGCCCCCGGGACGGGTTCCTCACGGTCGGTAACACGATCATCGAGTCGCCGATGGTGCTGCGCTCACGGTTCCTCGAAGGGTTCGCCTACAAGGACCTGTTCGTGGAGTACCTCAGGAGCGGTGCGCGCTGGTTGTCGGCGCCCAAGCCCCAGCTGGCCGACGCCTTGTACGAGCCGACCGCGGCACCGGGGCAGCGGCTGCGGGATCTGGAACCGGTCTTCGACGCGGCGAACGTGCTCAGGTTCGGTACGGATGTGCTCTACCAGGTCTCCGACAGCGGCAACAGGCTCGGCGCGCTCTGGCTGCAGGCGGTGCTCGGGGAGCAGTACACCGTGCACCCGTGCGAGGGGCTGTACCCGTCCACGCACATCGATTCGACGCTCACTCCCTTGCGGCCGGGGCTCATCATGGTGAATCCGTCCCGGGTCAATGACGACAACATGCCCGAGTTCCTGCGCGGTTGGGATCGGATCGAATGCCCGGAGCTGGTGGACATCGGCTACGTCGGCAAGCACCCGAGGGGGTCGGTGTGGATCGGGATGAACTTCCTGGTGACCGCGCCCGGGCAAGCCATCGTGGACAAGCGGCAGACGGACCTCATCCGGGAGCTGGAGCGCCACAAGGTGGAGGTGATCCCCGCGCAGCTCACCCACGCCAGGTCGCTCGGCGGTGGGTTCCACTGTGTGACGCTCGACGTGCGTCGTAGGGGCGAACTCGCCACCTATCGGTGAAGTCTGCGGAGATTCACCGCATGTGGGTCCCGCCCCGGGTTTCTCCCGCGGCGGGACCCTTCTGCATGCTGTGCGAGATGTCGTCTGGTCTCACGCTCTGAAGAGTTCACACGGCCTCGGCCTTTCCCTTTTGCTACGTGTCTGGAACATGCCGTTCCGGGTTCGATAGGGACTCGATCGTTTAAAAGATCGAGTCATGGCACGCCCTTTCCCCTAACCTCTTGGCTGACGCGGTCGAGGTCACCGACGCCATGGACGTCTACGCCCACCTCGTCGAGGAGCTGTCCAAGGGCGGCAGGGCGGACTACGTCATCGCGGACGAGGCCCAGTTCCTCGCCCCGGAGCAGATCGACCAGCTGGCCCGCATCGTGGACGACTCAACCAGGCGGCCACGGCCGGGGCGGGCAGACGCCCGTCAGTGGTGGTTTCCGGGCCGTAGCTCGACCAGGGCGAGCAGGGCGCCCTCCGGGTCCGTGACCGTCGCCACGCGGCCCGTCAGGCCCTCGCGCGGCGGCTGGACGACGCGCCCGCCCAGGCGGTGGACCAGGGCCGCGGCCGCGTCGGCGTCGTCGACCTCGAAGTACGTCATCCAGTGCGGGCCCCGGTCGTGCGGCAGGGAGCGCCCGACCCCGTGGACGGCGGCGACCGGCCGGCCGCCGAGGAGCAGCGTCACGTAGTCGAAGTCGGCGGCGGGCGGGGTGGGAGCGGGGGCCGGGGCGGCGCGGTGCTCGGCCTCGTGGCCGAAGACGTGCTCGTAGAACTTGGCCACGGCCGAGGTGTCCTGCGTGAGCAGCTCCGCCCACACCGGCGTGCCGTGGACCCCGGAGAGCCGGGTGCCGACGTGCTCCTCGGCCTGCCAGATGCCGAAGACCGCGCCGAGCGGGTCGGAGCAGATCGCCATCCGTCCCGCGCCGCCCGCGTCCAGCGGCCCGACGGCGACGGTGCCGCCGCAGGAGCGGATGATTTCGGCCGTGGTGTCGGCGTCGTCGGTGGCGAAGTACGTGGTCCAGGCCACCTGCAGGTGCCGGTCCGGCGGCAGCTCGCCGATGCCGGCCACCTCGCGGCCGTCCAGCAGGGCGCGGACGTACGGGCCGAAGGGCTCGGGGCCGGGCTCGTACTCCCAGCCGAACAGGTCGGTGTAGAAGGCCTCGGTGGTGCCGAGGCCGTGCACCATCAGACTCGACCAGCAGGGTGTGCCGGGCGGGCGCCGTGTTGCTTCCGCTGCCTCGCTCATGTCAGCCGTCTCCTCCGTCGTCGCCGCGCTCACGCGCGTGTCGGACCAGATGGTTCCACTCCCGCGGGTCCGGCGCGCCCCGACCGGCCGGGATTCGCCGGAGCGGGCGGAGATGACCGAATCGGTGCGGCCTGTCGATGTCGGGCTTGCTACACCGGGCGGAACAGGGGGAGGAAGATGGGCCGCATGACTGCGAACCCTGCGATTGTCTCCGCCGCCGAACTGGCGGCCGAGCTGGCCGGTCCCCGGCCGCCGGTGCTGCTGGACGTCCGCTGGCAGCTGGGCGGCCCCGATCTGCGCTCCGCGTACGAGGCCGGGCACCTGCCGGGTGCCGTGTACGTCGACCTCGACCGCGAACTGGCCGGTCCGCCGGGGGCGGGCGGGCGCCACCCGCTGCCGGACCCGGAGGAGTTCGGCGCGGTGATGCGCCGGGCCGGGGTGAGCGCGGACGCGCCGGTCGTCGTGTACGACGGGGGTCTGGGGTGGGCGGCCGCACGTGCGTGGTGGCTGTTGCGCTGGACGGGTCACCCGCAGGTGCGGGTGCTGGACGGGGGCCTGGACGCCTGGAAGGCCGCCGGGGGCGTGGTGACGACGGAGCCGGCGGCTCCCGCGCAGGGCGATTTCAAGCCAAGTCCTGGGGCGGTCGGACTGCTGGACGCGGACGCGGCGGCGGCGCTCGCGCGCAGCGGGATCCTGCTGGACGCGCGGGCGGGGGAGCGCTACCGGGGCGAGGTCGAGCCGATCGACCCGGTCGGAGGGCACATCCCCGGCGCGGTGTCGGCGCCGACCACGGAGAACGTGGCGGAGGACGGGCGGTTCCTGCCGGCCGATGCCTTGCGGGCCCGCTTCGCCACCCTGGGGGCCGCCTCGGGCGGGGCGCCGGTCGGCGTGTACTGCGGGTCGGGGGTCTCGGGCGCCCACGAGGTGCTGGCCCTGCAGGTCGCGGGCATCGACGCCGCCCTGTACGCGGGCAGCTGGTCGGAATGGTCCTCGGACCCGGCCCGCCCCGTGGCCACGGGCCCGGACCCGCAGTAGCCGCCCCGTCGGCTGCCGCTGCGAGATCGGGGCTCCGCCCCGGACCCCGCGCCTGAAACGCCGGCGGGGCTGGAATTGCCGCGCAGAGGCAAGATCCAGCCCGCGCGGCGTTTGAGCGCACCGGGCGCGGAGCGCCCGGAACCGGGTCCGGGCGGAGCCCGGTTCGGGAAGGGGCGGGTAGGGGAAACGGCTCCGCGCAGCGGCGGCGGCCAGCCGGGCGGGGTTACTCCTGTTTCTTGCGGCGGGTGCCGAAGACGATCTCGTCCCAGCTGGGGACCGCCGCCCGGCGGCCCGGGCGGACACCGTCGGCCTCCGCCTGCCGGTCGGTGGTGCCGGTCAGCCGCTCGCGGTGCCCCGCCACGGTCCGCGGCATGAGGACATCCGCGTACGCGGACCCCGCACCCGCCCCGGCCGAGGCCGCCGGCGGCTCCTCCGCCTCCGCCTCCTCCGCCGGGGAATCGGCGCGTTCGGGCACGACCAGGTCGCCCCGGAAGCTCGGCACCGCCTCCAGCAGGCTCGTCAGCGTGTCCCGCTCCTCCTCCGGCTCCGGCGCCGGTGCGACCGGGACGGGCCGTTCCGGCTGGCGGTCGAGGGTGCGGTCGAGCGGCCGGTCCCGCGGGAGCCGCGCGATCCTCGGCACGAACGGAAAGCTCGGCTCCGGCGCGGTCGGCAGGTCGTCCGTCTCGCCGATCAGCGAGCGGGCCTCGTCGTCCACCGCGACGACCAGCCGGCGCGGCGGGTCGTACGTCCAGCTCCCCGAGTGCGGTTCGCCCGCGACCCGGTAGACCAGCAGGACCTCCCAGGTGCCGTCGTCGCGGCGCCACGAGTCCCACTGGACGGAGTCCTTCTCGGCCCCGCGCAGCAGCAGCCGCTCCTGCACGGCCTCGCCGAGCTGCGGTCCGGTGTTCTCGCCGGGCCGGCGCACCGGCGTCTTGCGCGCCCGCTCGGCCATGAACGCGCGCTCGGCCAGGACGGGGCCCTCGAAGCGGCGTACGCGGTCGACGGGGATGCCGGCGAGTTGAGCGACCTCCTCAGCGGAGGCACCGGCCCGTATGCGGGCCTGGATGTCGCGGGGGCGGAGGTGGCTCTCGACCTCGATCTCGATCTGGTTCAGGCGCGCGCGGTCGTTGCGCACGGCAGCGCGCAGCCGTTCGTCGATCGGAAGCGTGTACTCCGTGCTGTCCGCAGCCTTGAGCACCAGTCGTGTGCCGTCATTCGAGACGGCCACGACACGCAGTTCGGGCATGGGGACCTCCCGGGTGGTGCCTGCCGACGTCACGTGCGTCGCTGCTTCCGCTAGTCGAGTGTGGCCTGCCCGGGTGCAGCCTGCCACAACCTTGCCGAGTTAAACCGGCGTGTCGGGCATGCGCCCTTGATCGCCGTTATGGCACGGTTACCTGTTGGGTACGCACAGTGACCGATTGGTTACTGTGCGCAGCAGGTGGCCGTGCAATGCCGCGGCATCACCGGTCCGAGTGCCGCTTCTCCATCAACCGGCCCCCTCTCCCGGGTCCGGACAGCCGAAAGGAAGGACGGCCCCAGGGCTCGCCACAGTACTCCATTCGGGCCACCTCGGTGGACCGCCGCGCCGTCGAACTTGTCCCCGGCGGCGGGAGTTGGGCTGCCCCGGATCGAGCCGGACCTGCGGGCGCGCCCGTTTCGGGTGTCTTGTTTCACAGAATCCGCAGAAACGGAACTTTCCCCTTCGTCCGCGCGTCGGCCGCGCCCGCCCGGCCCTGCAGGCGGACGCGGCTCCTGACCGGTACTCAGTCGCCCAGCACGCGCCGCAGGTAGTCGTTGCCGAAGAGGCGGTCGGGGTCCAGCCGGTCGCGCAGCTGCGTGAACTCCCCGAAACGGGGGTAGGCCCGAGCGAGGTACTCCGCGTCCCGGGTGTGCACCTTGCCCCAGTGCGGCCGCCCGCCGTGCGCGGTGAAGATCTGCTCGGCGGCGGTGAAGTAGGCCTGGTACGGGGTGCCCTTGTACATGTGCACGGCGATGTACGCGGTCTCCCGCCCGGACGCGGTGGAGAGCGTGATGTCGTCCGCCGGAGCGGTCCGCACCTCCACCGGGAAGCTGATCCGCAGCCGGGAGCGGTCGACCATCGCCTTGAGCTCCCGCAGCGCCTCGACCGCGTGCTCGCGCGGAAGGGCGTACTCCATCTCCACGAACCGCACCCGGCGCGGGCTGGTGAACACCCTGTACGGGATGTCCGTGTAGGTCCGCGCGGACAGGGCGCGGCTCGCGACGCGGGCGATCGACGGGATGGTCGCCGGGAACGCGCGGCCCAGGGAGTTCACGGCCTGGAAGACGCCGTTGGACAGCAGCTCGTCCTCGATCCAGGCGCTGACGGTCCCGGGCGGGGCGGCGGGGCCCTGGCTGCGGTTGTTGCGCTTTGTGTTGCAGTTGCCGGTGTGCGGGAACCAGTAGAACTCGAAGTGCTCGTTCTCCGCGACGTGCTGCTCGAACTCGGCGGTCACCCGGTCGAAGCGCATGGGCTCCTCACGGGCGGTCAGCAGGAAGAGCGGCTCCACCGCGAAGGTGATCGCGGTGACGATGCCGAGCGCCCCGATGCCGATCCGGGCCGCCGCGAAGACCTCGGGGTTCTCCTTCTCGGAGCAGCTGAGCAGCCGGCCGTCCGCCGTGACCAGCTCCAGGCCGCGGATCTGGGCGGCGATGGAGGCGGAGTCGCGGCCGGTGCCGTGGGTGCCGGTACCGGTGGCGCCCGAGACCGTCTGCTCCATGATGTCGCCCATGTTCGTGAGCGAGAGGCCCTCCGCGGCGAGGGCCCGGTTCAGGTCCTTCAGGGCGGTGCCCGCCGCCACGGTCACGGTGCCGGCGGCCCGGTCGATCCCCAGGATCCCGCTGAGCGCCTGCGGGCGTACGAGCACTCCGTCGGTCGCGGCGGCCGCGGTGAAGGAGTGGCCGGTGCCGACCGCCTTCACCCGCAGCCCGTCCTCGGCGGCCCGGCGCACTGCCTCCTGGAGCTCCCCGACCGAGGCGGGTGCCACCACGCGCGCCGGTGCGGCGGTGACGTTGCCCGCCCAGTTACGCCACTCGGTCCGGCTGTTCTTCCCTGCTGTCCCCGCTGTCCCCGCCATCGCCATCGCTAGAGGGCTCCTCCCCTTGCGCCGGCCTCGTCAGCCGGCGGTAACCCGCGAACGCCACCGCCGCCGCGGCCGCCCCCGCCGAGATGGAGACGACGTAGCCGCTGCGCGCACCCGCCGCGTCGATGACCCAGCCGGCGACGGCCGAGCCGAGGGCGACACCGACCGCGAGGCCGGTGCTGATCCAGGTCATGCCCTCGGTCAGCTTCGCGCGTGGTACGTGCGCCTCGATCAGGGCCATCGTGGTGATCATCGTGGGAGCGATGGCGAGGCCCGAGACGAAGAGCGCCACGGCCAGAAACGGAAGGTTCCCGGCCAGTAGGAGGGGGATCATACTCACGGCCATCGCACATACGCCCAGTACCCAACGGCGTTCGGTCCGGCCCTTGAGATGGAGCAGTCCGAAGACGATTCCGGCGATACAGGACCCCAGCGCCCAGATCGCCAGGATGAAGCTGGCGGCGGGCTTGGCGCCCTGCTCCTCGGCGAAGGCGAGGGTGGCCACGTCGATCGAGCCGAAGATGGCGCCGGTGGCGACGAAGGTGGCCGTGAGGACCTGCAGGCCGGGGGAGTTGAGTGCCGAGGCGCCGTCGGCCTGTGCGCTGCGGGGGTGCGCCTCGGGCTCGGTGGAGCGCTGCGCGGTGAGCAGCCAGACGCCGACCAGCAGGCAGACGGCGGCGATCAGCGGGCCCGCCTCGGGGAACCAGGTGGTGGACAGCCCGATCGCGAGGATCGGCCCGAAGATGAAGCAGACCTCGTCGACCACGGATTCGAAGGAGTACGCGGTGTGCAGCTCGCGCGGGGAGTCGCGGTAGATCGCGGTCCAGCGGGCCCGGACCATGGAACCCACGCTCGGCACGCAGCCCGCGACCGCGGCGCACACGAACAGCGTCCAGTCGGGCCAGCCGTTGGCGGCGGCCACGAGCAGGACCGCCACGGCGGCGACGGAGACGAGGGTGGCGGGCCGCAGCACCCGCCGCTGCCCGTACTGGTCCACCAGACGGGACACCTGGGGGCCGATGGCCGCGGCCGCCAGGGCGAGGGTGCCGGTGAGGGCGCTCGCCATCGCGTAGCGGCCGGTGATCTCGGAGATCATCGTGAGGATGCCGACGCCCACCATGGAGATCGGGATCCGGCCGATGAAGCCGGCCGCGCTGAACCCCCGGGTTCCGGGGGCGGCGAATATGGCGCGGTAGGGACTTGGCACGGTGCCTCCGGTGGGGGACGTGGGCGGCCCGTACAGGTTATGACCGCCGATACGGCACCCGCACGGGGAAAACATGAGTGCAGCTCAGAGCGGCGCACAGCAATGCAGAACAACGCGGAACAACGCAGAAAAACGCAGAACAACGCAGAACAACGCAGAGCCGCGCAGGACAATACAGGCGGAAGTAAGGGTCACCTTACCTGTGCGGCCCGGGCCGCCCCGGCGGGCCCCGTTCCCCGGCCGGGGCGCCGGGTGGCAGGATGCGACGCATGTCTGACCAGCTCCCCGCCACTGCGGCCGCCCCGGCGGCCCAAGGCCCCGCCGCCCCCTACGACGCCCTCCTGCTGCTCTCGTTCGGCGGCCCCGAGGGACCCGACGACGTCGTTCCGTTCCTGGAGAACGTCACCCGCGGGCGCGGCATCCCCCGTGAGCGGCTCAAGGAGGTCGGGCAGCACTACTTCGGCTTCGGCGGCGTCAGCCCGATCAACGCGCAGAACCGCGCGCTGCTGGACGCGCTGCGCAAGGACTTCGCCGAGCACGGGCTCGACCTGCCCGTGTACTGGGGCAACCGCAACTGGGCGCCGTACCTGACCGACGTGCTGCGGGAGATGGCCGCCGACGGGCGCCGCCGCATCGCCGTCCTGGCCACCAGCGCGTACGCCTCGTACTCGGGCTGCCGCCAGTACCGGGAGAACCTCGCGGACGCCCTGGCGGCGCTGGAGCAGGACGGGGTGGCCGAGCTGCCGCGCGTGGACAAGCTGCGGCACTACTTCAACCACCCCGGCTTCGTGCGGCCGATGGTCGACGGGGTGCTGGCCGCCCTGGAGTCGCTGCCGCAGGACGTGCGCGCCGGCGCGCACCTGGCCTTCACCACCCACTCCATCCCGACCGCCGCCGCGGACACCTCGGGGCCGGTGGAGGACCACACCTCCGACGGGGAGGGCGGCGCATACGTCAAGCAGCACCTGGACGTCGCCCGGGTCATCGCGGACGCCGTGCGCGCCGAGACGGGCACCGAGCTGCCCTGGGAGCTGGTCTACCAGTCCCGCAGCGGCGCCCCGCACATCCCGTGGCTGGAGCCGGACATCTGCGACCACCTGGAGGCGCTGCACGGCGCCGGTGCGCCGGCGGTGGTGATGGTGCCGATCGGCTTCGTCTCGGACCACATGGAGGTCATGTACGACCTCGACACCGAGGCCGTGGCCAAGGCCGCGGAGCTGGGGCTGCCGATCGCCCGCTCGGCGACGGTCGGGGCCGACCCGCGGTTCGCGGCGGCCGTGCGGGAACTGGTGCTGGAGCGGGCCGCGACGGAGCGCGGCGAGCCCGCCGAGCGGTGCGCGCTGGGGCTGCTCGGGCCGAGCCACGACCTGTGCCCGGTGGGTTGCTGCCCGGCGCGCGGGGCCCGGCCGGCGGCCGCGGGCGCCGACAGCCCGTACGCGTAGGGGAGGGTGGACCATGACCCCTGAGACCCCTGAGACCCCCGGGGCCGCCGACGCCTCCGAGGCATCCGGGGCCCTGAAGGCCGAGCTGCTGGACGTGGCCCTGGAGGCCGGCCGGCTGGCCGGCGAGCTGCTGCGGGACGGCCGCCCGGCCGACCTCGCGGTGGCGGCGACCAAGAGCAGCCCGATCGACGTGGTGACCGAGATGGACATCGCGGCGGAGAAGCTGATCGCCTCCGTCCTGGAGCGGCGGCGCCCGCAGGACGGGCTGCTCGGCGAGGAGGGCGCGGACCGGCCCGGCACCAGCGGGGTGCGCTGGATCGTGGATCCGCTGGACGGCACCGTCAACTACCTGTACGGGCTGCCCAGCTGGAGCGTGTCGGTCGCGGCCGAGTACCGCGGCCGCACCGTGGTCGGCGTCGTGGCGGCGCCGATGCGCGGGGAGACCTTCCGCGCGGTGCTCGGCGGCGGTGCCTGGCTCGGCGAGGCCCGGCTGGCCTGCCGGGCCGCGGCGCCGCTGGACCAGGCGCTGGTGGCCACCGGGTTCGCGTACCTCCAGGCCCGCAAGGCGCAGCAGGCGGAGGTGGCGCAGCGCGTGATCCCGCGGGTGCGGGACATCCGGCGGGGCGGGTCGGCGGCGCTGGACCTCAGCGATGTGGCGGCCGGGCGGCTGGACGCGTACTACGAGCGCGGGCTCAACCCGTGGGACCTGGCCGCGGGCGAGCTGATCGCCCGGGAGGCGGGCGCACTGACGGGCGGGCGCCCGGGCCGGCCGGCCTCGGGCGAGCTGGCGCTGGCGGCGACGCCCTCGGTGTTCGCGGCGCTCCAGCCGCTGCTGGAGGAGGCCGGGGCCTGGCACGACGGCCGGTAGGCCGTCGCCCGCGGGGCCTTGGGGCCTGCCCCGACGGCATGCCCTGACGCCCGCCCTGACATGGGGGAACCCCGGCCGCCTGGTGGGCGGCCGGGGTTCCGGTGGCTGCGGGTACGTCAGTAGGCGGAGACGGGGACCCCGTATTCGGCGGCGAGCCGCTTGAGGTCCTCCAGTTCTGCCTGTTCCACGTCCGCGAGGAAGTCGTCGCCCGTCTCACGGGCGTGCTTGAGGTCGGACTGCGTGGTCCTGATGCGCTGCAGGAGACCCGCGGTGAATGCGTCCATGGTGGGTTCGCCCCCTCTTCGTGGGTCGGCGGCGGCACAGGGCTGTCCGCCGTCAGGGAGTGGTCGGGGTGTGCTGACGTCCTCCCCGGCACCCTGGGCGCAGAAACCTCGCAAGCCCAAGGAATCCTCACGTCCGCCCGGGGGAGCACCCCCGAGTGGCGCCTTACAGCCGGTTTACGGCTGAAACGGGCAGGATGGACGGCGCAACACACGTGTGCCCTGGAGGGCTCGGAGGAAGGAAACGACGTGCGCGTACTCGTCGTCGAGGACGAGCAGCTGCTCGCCGATGCGGTGGCCACCGGACTGCGCCGGGAGGCCATGGCCGTGGACGTCGTGTACGACGGCGCCGCGGCCCTCGAGCGCGTCGGGGTGAACGACTACGACGTGGTGGTGCTCGACCGGGACCTGCCGCTCGTCCACGGCGACGACGTCTGCCGGAAGATCGTCGAGCTCGGCATGCCCACGCGCGTGCTGATGCTCACCGCCTCCGGGGACGTGAGCGACCGGGTGGAGGGCCTGGAGCTCGGCGCCGACGACTACCTGCCCAAGCCCTTCGCGTTCAGCGAGCTCACCGCCCGCGTGCGCGCCCTGGGGCGGCGTACGACCGTCGCCCTGCCCCCGGTGCTGGAGCGGGCCGGGATCAGGCTCGACCCGAACCGGCGTGAGGTGTTCCGCGAGGGCCGCGAGGTGCAGCTGGCGCCCAAGGAGTTCGCGGTGCTGGAGGTTCTCATGCGGAGCGAGGGGACCGTCGTCTCCGCCGAGCAGCTGCTGGAGAAGGCATGGGACGAGAACACCGACCCCTTCACCAACGTGGTGCGGGTGACGGTCATGACCCTGCGGCGCAAGCTCGGGGAGCCGCCGGTCATCGTGACCGTGCCCGGTTCCGGGTACCGGATCTGACGCGGGTGGCAGCGACCCCGGCGCCACCGCCCGCGCCCCCGAAACCGACCTGGGACCCCGGCCAGCCCGAGGGTCCCTTCCCTTGGCTGCGGCCGACCATCCGCATACGCCTCACGCTGCTGTACGGCGGCATGTTCCTGATCGCCGGCATCCTGCTGCTGTCGATCATCTACCTGCTGGCGGCGCAGGCGCTGCGGGAGGGCAACGCCCTGCCGTTCAAGATCGTCAGTGTCAGCGGGCAGAAGATCGTGGTCTCCAGCCCCAACTGCCCGGGTGTCACCACCGACCAGGTCGACCAGTTCAACGCGGCGATCCAGTCCTGCATCCTGGAGCAGCGCCGGCACGCGCTGGACGACCTGCTCAGCCGGTCGCTGATGGCGCTGCTCGGCCTCAGCATCATCGCCTTCGCCTTCGGCTACGCGATGGCCGGCCGGGTGCTCTCGCCGCTCGGCCGGATCACCCGGACCGCCCGCCGCGTCGTCGGCTCGGACCTGACCCGGCGCATCGAGCTGGACGGGCCGGACGACGAGCTGAAGGAGCTCGCCGACACCTTCGACGAGATGCTCGACCGCCTGGAGCGGGCCTTCACCGCCCAGCAGCGGTTCGTCGCCAACGCCTCGCACGAGCTGCGTACACCGCTGGCGATCAACCGGACGCTGCTGGAGGTGCACCTGTCCGATCCGGGTGCGCCGGTGGAGCTGCAGCAGCTCGGCAGGACGCTGCTGGCCACCAACGAGCGCAGCGAGCAGCTGGTCGAGGGCCTGCTGCTGCTCGCCCGCAGCGAGAACCAGATCGTCGAGCGCAAGCCCGTGGACCTGGCCGAGGTCGCCTCGCGCGCCATCGACCAGGCGCGGGCGGAGGCGGCGGCCAAGGGCGTGGAGATCCGCGGCGAGCGCGCGCTGGCCGTGGTCCAGGGCAACGGCGTCCTGCTGGAGCGGATCGCGCTGAACCTGGTGCAGAACGGCGTCCGGTACAACGTGCCGGAGGGCGGCTGGGTCGAGGTGGTGACCGAGGTCCAGCACGGCCAGGCGGTCCTCGTGGTCTCGAACACCGGTCCGGTGGTTCCCGCGTACGAGGTGGACAACCTCTTCGAGCCCTTCAGGCGGCTGCGTACGGAGCGAACGGGCAGCGACAAGGGTGTGGGGCTCGGCCTGTCCATCGCGCGCTCCGTGGCGCGCGCTCACGGCGGCCGGATCACGGCGACCCCGCGGGACGGCGGAGGGCTCGTGATGCGTGTCACTTTGCCCCTGTGAGTCCCCGTCTTCTTGTTCGCCCTCGGCTGAATGATTGCCATGTGAACAAGTTGAAGACTGTGTGATCGATCACATGGTCCAGTGGTCGCCCCTGTGCGGCGGGTCACCCGAAGAGGGGCCAAGAAGCCCGGAATGGCCGGGAGGTCCGGGTTTCCGGCCCCCCGGACGGCGGAAAATACACCGGGTGGCGTTTGTGCAAGACGGTCCCGGGACCGTGTACGGTCCCGGTCGTCATCCCAGCCGGTTGCTCCTTCGGGAGCGCGGCTGGGTGTCGATTGAGTAACAGACCTTGATGTGAGGCAAAATCTCCGCCTCAGGTCGGGCACAAGTCCGGCCTCTCGCGCGTTACGTGCGCTGAGACACCGCTAAATCCCAGAGGGGGAGAGCGAAACATGGCAACGGACTACGACACCCCACGCAAGACCGACGACGACGTCGACAACGACAGCATCGAAGAGCTGAAGGCCCGGCGTAACGAGAAGTCGTCCTCGAGCGTCGACATCGACGACTTCGACGCCGTGGAGGGCATGGAGCTGCCTGGTGCGGACCTCTCCAACGAGGAGCTGGCCGTCCGGGTGCTGCCCAAGCAGGCCGACGAGTTCACCTGCATGAGCTGCTTCCTGGTCCACCACCGCAGCCAGCTGGCGCGCGAGAAGAACGGCCAGCCGATCTGCCGCGACTGCGACTGAGAGGCGTCGGCCGTGACCGGCTCGACACCGTTCCGGAAGATTCGCTTCTGGAAGTCTGGTGAACCGGCGGAGCAGGCGGGGGCCACGGGCCCGGAGACGGGCCCAACAGCTCCCGGCGCGGCCGCCGAGTCGTCCGGCACCGCGGTGGCGGTGCCGTTGGCCGCAGGGGCCGACGAGAGCGCCCGCGAGCGGGCCGCAGCCCGCCGGCTGCAAGCTGCCGTCAGGAACGGTGTGCGCAAGGGCGGCGTAAACGCCAGGTCCGCCGCCCTGTACATCACCGACCGCATCATCGAGAACGCCCCGCGCGTTCCCGTCCGGGACCTCGCGACCCTCCGGGCGCAGTTCCCGGGCCTCGGCCCCGATCAGCTGGCCGACAAGCTGATCGCCGGCGCCGCGAACGCCACCTCCACCGTGGGTGCCGGCATCGGCGCCGCGGCCATGCTGCCCGTGCCGCCCGCCATGCCCGTGGAGCTGGCCACCGAGATCACCAGCGTCGCCGCGATCGAGCTCAAGCTCCTCGCCGAGCTCCACGAGGTCTACGGCCTGCGGCCGCCCGGCTCCCTCAAGGACCGCAGCCTCGCGTACCTGACCGCGTGGACCGAGGAGCGCGGCATCGACCTGACGAAGCCCACGACGCTCAATGCCGCCCTCGGCGGCCAGATGAAGCGCGAGCTGCGCCAGCAGATCCTGAAGCGGACGTTCCGCAACCTGCCGAACCTGATGCCGTTCATGATCGGAGCGGCCGTCGGCGCGGTCATGAACCGCCGCGACACCCGCAAGCTCGCCGAGAAGGTCCGTCGCGACCTGCGCGCCCGCGCCGTGCCCTGGGACGCCCTCGCGCAGCTCCCGCCCCTGGAACAGCCCGCCCAGCCCCTTCCCGGGGTCGGCGAAGCCGCGGCCGAGGGGCCGGGCTCCGCGCCCCGGGGATGACCGCGGCCGCAGCCACGGCCTGACGACGACCTGACGGACGCCGCGGGCGCCGCATGCCTCAGCCGGCGGCCGCGCCCGCCTCCCGCGCCGCGCGGATCGCCGAGGCCAGCGCCTCGGGCGCGCGGGTGGAGACGTACACGTACGGGGTGGGGTCGGCCGGGTCCGTCACCGGCACCCGCAGCGCCGTCGGCACGTAGCTGCGCATCAGCATGAACGCGCGGGTGTCCGCCTTGTACGTGCGCCAGGCGCGCGCCTCCTCCGCGTCCAGCACCTCCGGCTCACCCAGCGCCGACACGGGGATCCGCGCATCGCCGGCCGCCAGCGCCCCGCCCACCACGCGGACGCGCGCGGAGCCGTACGAGCTCACCAGCAGCCCCGCCAGCCCCGCGCCGCCCACCAGCCCGGCCAGCAGCGGCAGCGGGCCCAGCGGCAGCAGCATCAGCGCGCAGGCGAGGCCGATCAGGGCGGCGATGGCCCACCAGGAGCCGGGGGCGGTCAGACGTTCGTCGTGGTGCGCGGGGGAGAGCTGCATGCCCTCAAGCCTGCCACGGGGCGACCGGTGGGTAGCGGCGCGGGTAAGGTCAGCGGCTGTGAGTGGACGAAACACAGCGTTGACGCCCCCGGCCGATGCCGCCGCACCGGTCCGGCACCCCGACGCTCCGGCCCCCGGAGAGCTGCTCGGTGCGCACTACGAGCACTGCTTCGGCTGCGGCGGCGGCCAGCCGCACGGCCTCCACCTGGAGGCGCGGGCGGGCGAGGGCGTGAGCGTCACCGCCGAGTTCACCGTCAGGCCCGCCCACCAGGGCGCCCCCGGCCTCGCGCACGGCGGCGTGCTCGCCACCGCGCTCGACGAGACGCTGGGCTCCCTGAACTGGCTGCTGCGCGTCATCGCGGTCACCGGCCGACTGGAGACCGACTTCGTACGGCCGGTGCCCGTGGATACCGTGCTGTACCTGGAGGCCGAGGTGACCGCCGTCGCCGGCCGCAAGATCTACTCCACCGCGGTCGGCCGGATAGGCGGGCCCGAGGGCCCCGTCGCCGTGCGCGCGGACGCGCTTTTCATCGAGGTGAAGGTCGACCACTTCATCGACAACGGTCGGCCCGAGGAGATCCGGGCGGCGATGGCCGACCCGGACCAGGTCAGGCGCGCACGCGCCTTCGAGGTGAACCCCTGATGTCCCTGAATCAAGCCCCCGTCGACGTACTGATCCGCCGGATCGACCCGGAGGTGCCCATTCCGGCGTACGGTCACCCCGGCGACGCCGGCTGCGACCTGGTGACCACCGAGGCGGCCGAGCTCGCCCCCGGCGAGCGCGCCGTACTGCCCACGGGCGTCTCGATCGCGCTGCCCGACGGGTATGCGGCGTTCGTGCACCCGCGCTCGGGGCTGGCGGCCCGTTGCGGGCTCGCGCTCGTGAATGCCCCGGGGACGGTGGATGCCGGGTACCGTGGGGAGATCAAGGTGATCGTGGTCAATCTCGACCCGCGCGAAAGCGTCCGGTTCGAGCGCTTCGACCGCATTGCCCAGCTGGTTGTCCAGCGGGTCGAGAAGGTGCGCTTCCACGAGGTGGCGGAACTTCCCGGCTCGGCCCGGGCCGAGGGGGGTTTCGGCTCCACCGGCGGTCATGCGGCCGTGGCCGGATCCGGCGCTGGTCAGCAGGGTGGGAATGGCTACGCTTCGGTCGTATCCGACCGGGAAGGACAGTGACGTGTTCGGACGTCGCAAGAAGAACGACTCCGCCAAGGACGGCGGCGCGGCCGAGCAGGTCGTGGACGGCGTGGCCGGCGATGAGCAGGACAGCGGCGCCGAGGTCGACACCGCTCCCCGCAGGGTGAACCTGCCGCCGGCCCCGCGCCCCGACGGGCCGTGGGACGTCACCGAGGTGCCCGGTTCCCCGGCCGAGGGCCGGGTGGACCTCGGCGGCATCCTCGTACCGGGTGTCGAGGGCATGGAGCTGCGCGTCGAGGTCGCCGGTGACGCGATCGTCGCCGCGACGGTCGTGCTGGGCGACAGCGCCGTACAGCTGCAGGCGTTCGCCGCACCCAAGAAGGAAGGCATCTGGGGCGAGGTCCGCGAGGAGATCGCCGCGGGCATCACCCAGCAGGGCGGACTGATCGACGAGGTCGAGGGTCCGCTGGGCTGGGAGCTGCGCGCCCAGGTGCCCGTGCCGATGCCCGACGGCCAGACCGGCGCCCAGCTGGTCCGCTTCGTCGGCGTCGACGGGCCGCGCTGGTTCCTGCGCGGCGTCATCTCCGGCCAGGGCGCCGTGCGCCCCGAGTCGGCGGGCGTGCTGGAGCAGATCTTCCGGGAGACCGTCATCGTCCGCGGCGACGGCCCGATGGCTCCGCGCGACCCGATCGTGCTGAAGCTGCCGAACGACGCCCAGATGGTGCCGGACGGCGTGCAGACCGAGGACCAGGAGGGCTCCCGCTTCTCCGGCGGCATGGGCCAGCTGGAGCGCGGCCCGGAGATCACCGAGGTCCGCTGAACCGGCGGACCCCGCCGACTGCGCCGCTCCGGGCGGCGACCGTTTTCGGCCGCGGGCCGTACTCCTTCGGGGTACGGCCCGCCGTCATGTCCGGGGCTGCCGGCCCGGGCGCGTCAGGAACGCGTCAGGGATGGGCCCACCGGCGGCCAAACGTGCGTGAACGGTGCAAACGTCCCGGAGAATGAGCGCATGGCACGCGGCAAGCTACGGATCTACCTCGGCGCGGCCCCGGGCGTGGGCAAGACGTACGCGATGCTCTCCGAGGGCCACCGCCGCGTCGAGCGCGGCGCGGACTGCGTAGTGGGCTTCGTCGAGCACCACGGGCGGCCGCGCACCGAGGTGATGCTGCACGGCCTGGAGCAGCTGCCGCGCAAGGAGCTGGAGCACCGGGGCGCCGCCTTCACCGAGATGGACGTGGACGCGGTGCTCGCGCGCCGGCCCGCCATCGCCCTCGTCGACGAGCTCGCGCACACCAACGTGCCCGGCTCGCGCAACGCCAAGCGCTGGCAGGACGTGGAGGAACTGCTGCAGGCCGGCATCGACGTGGTCTCCACCGTCAACATCCAGCACCTGGAGTCGCTCGGTGACGTGGTGGAGGGCATCACCGGGGTCCGGCAGCGCGAGACCGTGCCCGACGAGGTGGTCCGGCGGGCCGACCAGATCGAGCTGGTGGACATGTCGCCGCAGGCGCTGCGCCGGCGCATGGCCCACGGCAACATCTACCGCCCGGACAAGGTGGACGCGGCCCTGTCGAACTGGTTCCGGCCCGGGAACCTGACCGCGCTGCGCGAGCTCGCGCTGCTGTGGGTGGCCGACCGGGTCGACGAGTACCTCCAGGAGTACCGCGGCGAGCACGGCATCCGCGCCACCTGGCAGGCCCGCGAGCGCATCGTCGTCGGGCTGACCGGCGGGCCCGAGGGGCGCACGCTCATCCGGCGCGCCGCGCGCATGGCGGCCAAGGGCTCGGGCAGCGAGGTCCTCGCCGTGTACGTCGCGCGCAGCGACGGGCTGACCGCTGCCTCCCCGAAGGAGCTCGCGGTCCAGCGGACGCTGGTCGAGGACTTGGGCGGAACGTTTCACCATGTGATCGGCGACAACATCCCCGACGCCCTCCTCGCCTTCGCCCGCGGGGTCAACGCCACCCAGATCGTGCTGGGCTCCAGCCGCCGCAAGGCCTGGCAGTACGTCTTCGGCCCCGGTGTCGGGGTCACCGTCGCCCGCGAATCGGGGCCCGACCTCGACGTGCACATCGTCACGCACGAGGAGGCCGCCAAGGGCCGCGGCCTGCCCGTGGCCCGCTCGGCCGCCCAGCTCGGCCGGACCCGGACCGCCGCCGGCTGGATCGTCGGCGTGGTCTGCCCCGCCCTGCTGGCCCTGCTGCTCACGCACGTCGACGCCGACCCCGGCCTCGCCAACGAGATGCTGCTGTTCCTGGCGCTGACCGTGGGCGCGGCCCTGCTGGGCGGGCTCCGGCCGGCGCTGGCCTCGGCCGCCTTCGGCTCGCTGCTGCTGAACTACTACTTCGCACCGCCCCTGCACCGCTTCACGATCTCCGACCCCAAGAACATCGTGGCCATCGCGGTCTTCTTCGGCGTGGCGGTCTCCGTGGCCTCGGTGGTCGACGTCGCCGCACGGCGCACCCACCAGGCCGCCCGGCTGCGCGCCGAGTCCGAGATACTCTCCTTCCTCGCCGGGAGCGTGCTGCGCGGCGAGACCAGCCTCGAAGCCCTGCTGGAGCGGGTGCGCGAGACCTTCGCCATGGAGTCCGTGGCCCTCCTCGAACGCGGCAGCGAGGTGGAACCCTGGCGTCCGGCCGGCAGCGTCGGCCCGCACCCGGCCGACCGGCCCGAGGAAGCGGATGTGGACATGCCGATCGGCGACCACATGGCGCTGGCCCTGTCCGGGCGGGTGCTGCCCGCCGAGGACCGCCGGGTGCTCGGGGCGTTCGCCGCACAGGCCGCCGTCGTCCTGGACCGCCGGCGGCTCGTCGACGAGGCCGAGGAGGCCCGCCGGCTCGCCGAGGGCAACCGGATCCGCACCGCGCTGCTCGCCGCCGTCAGCCATGACCTGCGTACGCCCCTGGCCTCGATCAAGGCCTCGGTCTCTTCCCTGCGCTCCGACGACGTGGACTGGTCCGAGGAGGACCGGGCCGAGCTGCTGGAGGGCATCGAGGACGGGGCGGACCGGCTCGACCACCTGGTGGGCAACCTGCTGGACATGTCCCGGCTCCAGACCGGCACCGTCACCCCGCTGATCAGGGAGGTCGACCTCGACGAGGTGGTCCCCGTGGCGCTGGGCGGCGTACCGGAGGACAGCGTGGCGCTCGACATCCCCGAGACCCTGCCGATGGTGGCCGTGGACCCGGGACTGCTGGAGCGGACCGTGGCCAACATCGTCGAGAACGCGGTGAAGTACAGCCCGGCGCACGCACCGGTCCTGGTCGCGGCCAGCCACCTCGGCGACCGCGTCGAGCTGCGGGTCGTCGACCGCGGGCCGGGCGTCCCCGACGAGGCCAAGGACCGCATCTTCGAGCCGTTCCAGCGGCACGGCGATGCCCCGCGCGGCGCCGGCGTCGGCCTCGGGCTCGCCGTCGCCCGCGGCTTCACCGAGGCCGTCGGCGGCACCCTGGCCGCCGAGGACACCCCGGGCGGCGGCCTGACCATGGTGCTCACCCTGCGCGCCGCGGCTCCCGGCCCGAAGGCCCCGGCCTCCGGTCCGGGAGCCGCCGCCCGCCCGGCCGGCGCCGCCCGCCCGACCGAAGCCATCGACCCGATACGACAGAAAGCAGGACCCTCATGACCCGGGTGCTCGTGGTGGACGACGAGCCGCAGATCGTCCGAGCCCTCGTGATCAACCTCAAGGCGCGCAAGTACGAGGTCGACGCCGCCGCCGACGGGGCCGGGGCCCTGGAGCTCGCGGCCGCCCGCCACCCCGACGTGGTCGTTCTCGACCTGGGCCTGCCCGACATGGACGGCGTCGAGGTGATCAAGGGGCTGCGCGGCTGGACCCGGGTGCCGATCCTGGTGCTGTCCGCCCGGCACAGCTCCGACGAGAAGGTCGAGGCCCTCGACGCCGGCGCCGACGACTACGTCACCAAGCCCTTCGGCATGGACGAGCTGCTGGCGCGGCTGCGGGCCGCCGTGCGCCGGGCCGAGCCCGCCGCCGGCTCCGGCGAGGAGGAGGTGATCGTCGAGACCGACGGCTTCACCGTCGACCTGGCCGCGAAGAAGGCGGTGCGCGAGGGGCGCGACGTACGGCTCACGCCCACCGAGTGGCACCTGCTGGAGGTGCTCGTGCGGGGCGGCGGCAAGCTCGTCAGCCAGAAGCAGCTGCTCCAGGAGGTCTGGGGGCCCTCGTACGGCACCGAGACGAACTACCTGCGCGTGTACATGGCCCAGCTGCGCCGCAAGCTGGAGGCCGACCCCTCGCACCCGCGGCACTTCATCACCGAACCGGGCATGGGCTACCGCTTCGAGAAGTAGTGGGGACTTCGAGAGGGGGTGCGGGCGCCGGTACGCTTCCTGTATGAGTGCTGAACCGCGTCCCGAGAAGTCCGCCACCCGGGTCAGGCCGGCGGGCCGGTTCCGCCGGATGATAGAGCGGCTGTCCACCTCCCAGGAGGAGCTGCATTCGGCGGAGCTGCAGGAGGACGCAGAAGCCGCGGGGTGCACGCGGATCTGCGACTCTCACGACCGCGAGATAGTCAAGGTCACCGGAACCCTGCGTACCGTCACGCTGCGGCCGCGGGCCGGCGTGCCGGCCCTGGAGGCGGAGCTCTTCGACGGGTCCGCCGCGCTGGACGTGGTCTGGCTCGGGCGTCGCTCGATCGTGGGAATCGAGCCCGGCCGGCGCATGATCGCTTCCGGGCGGATCGCCATGAGCCGCGGCCGCCGGGTCCTCTTCAACCCGAAGTACGAACTCCGACCGCTCGGACAGGAGCACTGACCGGTGACGTCACTCGACAAACCGTCCACCCCCGGGTCCGCGCCGGGCGCGGCCCCGGCCGGCGACGACCAGCACGCGGTGACCCGGGCGGCGCTCTTCGACGCCTTCGGCGGCATCCGCGGCACCGTGGAGACGATGCTCCCCGGGCTGCTCTTCGTGATGATCTACACGGTCAACAAGGACGTGAAGATGTCCGCGATCGCGGCGGGCGCCGTCGCGGTCCTGCTCGTGATCGTGCGGCTGCTGCGCAAGGACACCGTCAAGCACGCCTTCAGCGGGGTCTTCGGCGTCGGCGTGGGTGTGGCCTTCGCCCTGTTCACCGGCACCGCCAAGGGGTTCTACCTGCCCGGCATGATCTACGGAGCCGGGCTCGGTGTGGCGTTCACGCTGTCCGCGCTGGTGGGCTTCCCGCTGCTGGGCGTGATCCTGGGGCCGGTCTTCAAGGAGAACCTGTCCTGGCGGACCCGCAACCCGGGGCGCAAGAAGGCGTACACAAAGGCCAGCCTGGCGTGGGGCCTGATCTTCCTCGCCAAGTACGCGATCCTCTTCCCGCTGTACTGGTGGGGGGACGCGACCCAGCTGGGCTGGGTGCTCATCGCGCTGAAGCTGCCGCCGATGGTGCTGGCCGTGTACTTCACCTGGGTCTTCCTGGCGAAGGCGCCGCCGCCGATCGACGTGATGGCCGAGTACGAGGCCGAGGAGGCCGCGCAGAAGGCGGCCAAGGCCGCGGCCGCCCGGGAGCGGGGGGTCTGAACGACGGGGAAGGGGCGGGGGCGCCGGTCGGGGGCCCCCCCCCCGGCCCCGGGTGCGGGGGGGGGGGGCGCGCCGCCCGGGCGGGGGGGGCCGGGGGGGGGGGGACCCCGGGGCGG